>CAYTLU010000027.1:0-2793 GCA_964438665.1 uncultured Bacteroides sp. | reverse complement strand
GCGACTAATTTCTGTTCTTCGGTCCGCTGGTCTTTAATCCAATCGGTTGACCATATCCGATAGATAGTCCAGCCCATATCTTCCAGAACAGTTTGGCGCAGACGGTCGCGCTCCCGTGCTGTTCGAGAACTATGATATGCCGCACCGTCGCACTCGATGCCGATGACAAAGTGACCGCTATGCACCGGATGTTTGACTGCCATATCAATTCTGAATCCCGAACAGCCAACCTGTGTGACGACATGATATCCTTTGGACTGTAAGAAATCGGAAACAGATTCCTCAAATGGAGAATCAAAGGTTACTTCGTTGCTTAAAGTCAACTCCTTTTCAAGGGCAGCGACGCCATTCTGCGCAAACTCGATATACGACCGCAGCAATTTAACACCTTCCGCCGAAGTCTTTTCAATATCTATATCCGTCGGGACAATAGAGCCAACAAGTTTGACATTGTGTTTCGCGCGTGTAATGGCGACATTCAGACGTCGGTAGCCGCCGTCACGGCTCAACGGACCGAAGTTCATATACATAATGCCGCGCGGGTCTTTGGCATATCCGATGCTGAATATAATCGTGTCGCGCTCATCGCCCTGCACATTCTCCAAGTTCTTGATAAAGAACGGCTCCTCTTTGTCCTCGACAAAGTAGCGTTCAAACGCAGCGTTCTGATAGCGTTTCTGTCTGATAGCTGCATCTATCGCGTTCTGCTGGGCCTCGCTGAATGTAACTACACCCAAAGACCTGTTCGGATATTTGCGGAAGTGTTCAAATACCAAGTCGGCTACTTTTCGTGCCTCGATTACATTGTTGCGTTTGCCGCTTCGGTCATACACTCCGTCCGATACGTGGATGTACTCCACGCCGCAGTCCGGCGCTTTCTCTACCGATGCCGGGAATGTGATAAGCGATCCGTTGTAAATCTTGATATTCGAAAATGCAATCAGATACTCGTGGCGACTGCGGTAATGCCAACGCAGGCTCCGCTCCGGCAATGCCGTTACAGCCTCTTCGAGAATGGACTCGTATGCCCCGGCATCACTGCTCTTGGTATCGTCATCTTCATCTGTGTCGAAATCTTCGTCGTTGAGCGACGAGGCAAAGAAGTTGGTCGGCGGCAGTTGTTGCGTATCGCCAACAATGATAACCTGCTTGCCGCGCATAATTGCTCCGATAGCATCTTCGGTATGTACCTGCGAAGCCTCATCGAAGATTACCAAGTCGAAATCATAACTCTGCGCTTCAAGGAAGACACTCACCGAGAGCGGCGACATCATAAAACAGGGGCGCAGCGAGGTGATGAGGTTGGGAATTGCCATAAATAGCTTGCGCAACGGCATCAACCGTCGCTGCTTGTTCAGTTCCCGCTTCAATATACCTATCTCGTCGCGAGTCGAGGTTACGGCGTTGAAGTCGGGGATTCTGCTTACGGCTCGTTCACGCACCCGAGCCTGCGCAATCTTGAACTGGGCTTTGTCCAACTGGCGGAACTCATTGATGGTCTGCTCCTGTATTCTGCCTCTGAAATTCAGCACAGCGGGGAATTGCGGCAATACTGCATCCAACCATAAACGGTAGAAACGTTTAAGGTAGGCATCTACGATATACTCACCTTTAATAGAAGCATTGTCAATCTGAGCAATATATGCACTTAAACCAGCCTTTTGGCACTTTTCTCTATTAGAACAATAATCAACCCAATTCTCCAAAAGGTGCTTGTTGTCTCTACATATTCGTAAATACTCGATCAGGTCATTTAAGTTTACTGTTTTGAATGATTCCGGATTTTCAAATAGATTGAAGAATTTATTGAGGTGCAATTCTATTGTCTCATACAACTCTGTCAATGCCGACAAAGTTTCCTTGCAATATGAAATTGTGTCAATATCTGTACATATTAAGTCTACTAACTCATCTGAAATATAATTCGTTCTCTTATATAATTTTAATTCGGCAGCAAACTCAATAGCATTTTTAATTTTATCCCAGTCGGTATTTTCCTTCTGGAAATAGTCTTCGTATAAAAGCACCATTGACTCTATGCTACTTGACGCCTTTTTTAGTACATCATTGTATCGCTTAAGTTCGTTCAATAATTGTAAAGCCGAACCATATTTTATTTTAAGGTTGGAATGAATAAATCCCTTAAGATATTTTATATCATTATTATACTCACCACCAAATCTTTTAAAGAAATTAGCATACTCACTTCTAAACCTTTGTAAGATAGGATAATAGTCTATTTCTAAAATTTCTTTGTCGAAATCTTTAAGAATAGAAGTTTTTACTGAACTTAAATTCTCATATAATGCCTTATGCCTATGAAGGTCTTTTAGTATATCATCAAGGAGTGAATTCTCTTCTACCCATTTTTTTAACGTCCGCGGTGATTTCGATAAAACCTTTAACAACTCAATAGTTGAGTGCATCCCATTTAAAGTCAGTTGTGTATTATCAAGGCCTAAGCGACATATACTTTCACATAAAATTTGCGATATATTATGCAACACAGGAATTATGCAATTAACACCAGAATCAATATCATGCCTTAACTCATGCGACAAATATGTCACTTTAGCACCTTTCCACGCATTCTTAGTTATTTCATCGTTACTTATACTGGCCGCTTTTGCAAACTCTTTTAGAATATATATTTTTTCATTTAACTCAGTTTCGGTAACTTTATCCGCGGACTCAATTGAGAAAATGATATCAGGAGCATTCGATAATTTTGCCAATCTGCCATTAGCCGTAAAAATAGAGATATTAAGTGCTGAGGCAGGTGTATGCAACTCC
>CAYTLU010000026.1:0-5016 GCA_964438665.1 uncultured Bacteroides sp. | reverse complement strand
GATGGACTTTGCCATCGCTGATCTGATGTTTTTTGAGTTCAGATGAAAAATACTTGCAAAAATCGTCGGCAAGACAGAAAATTTCCGTAATTTTGCTCTCGGTAATCATAGCGGTAAATTCTTGTAAATGTTATAATTGAGCACTATAAATTTACGAATTTATCGTGAAACTATCAAGAAAATCAGCCACTTAGTTTTGTCCTAAATGGCTGATTTCTCTATTGTTGATTGCCGAATTCCTTATATCGAACTCACGTTAATATTGCTAATGTCGAGACCATAGACGTTAGTCATAATCTTCTCGAATTGCAAAAAATTAGTAATTCTTTTTTTCCTATTAATATTTGTCTTGCCAGCAAATATCGTATAGGTAGAGCCATTTTAATGGCTCCACTTGTAGATTATATGATTCTTTTTCTTCACAACGATCATTATGTTTATAATTGTCCTAATAGTGTCTATAGAATTAAATGGATTAAAGCATATTTATCTTTGAATTACCCTAAAGTTAAAGTAATTGTATGGCCATTTGATTTAAATGAGGACTCTGATATTCAGAGTAATATTGTGAAGTTGACAGAATTGGTAGGAGGCAACACTCAAGACATAAAGAGTTTTATAGTAAATTTTGATCATTTGCCAAGTCGAGTTCCAGTGTATAATTTCAATAAAATTGAGATTGGTAAAAGGAATATAATGCTAATTGGCAAAGTTCCATTTATTTTAGAGCCTTATAGGCAGACGGCCTTAATGGATACTTTATGTCAGTCATACAATATTCTTTTACCTAATCTTATTAACAATAATGTTATATCATCGGCCGACACAAAAGGTCCTAATTTAGTCTTTTACAAAGAGAACAGTATTATTGAAGCAATCGATACTGCTGTTTCTAGATATGAATTATCGGGCATTATTCTTGCTGCAGATGTTTTCGATATTCCTGGTAACTACACTTTTCCAATTATCAAGAAATATTTAAGAAAAATCAATCTGCCATTTATTCATGTGAAAGTTACCTTGAATAATTATAATTCTGTATTAAATACTATTATTGAAAGTATTGAAAATATGATTCATCTTAATAATCAGTCATGAAACGAATAATAACATATGGAACTTATGATCTTCTTCACTTTGGCCATATTGATTTTCTAAATAGAGCAAAAGAATTTGGAGATTACTTGATTGTGGGATTAGCTGATGAGGAATATAATTTAGCTCATAGTAAAAAAAGATGTTATTTTTCTTTTGAAGAGAGAAAGTTTATGTTAGAGGCAATTAAATATGTTGATTTAGTTATCCCTCAACTATACGGTAGGGATAAAATCAAAGAGATTGTAGAAAACAATATCGATTTGTGTGTTATGGGCGAGGATTGGAGTGGAAAGTTTGATTTTTTAAAAGATGTATGCGAAGTTGTATATATACCAAGGAGATCGAATGGCTTTAGGGAGATGTCTACATCTAAGATTAAAACTGATTTGTCTCAACTCTAAAATATCAAATGAATAAAGTCGGTTGCCCAAGAATTATCCAGGACAACCGACTTTTCTTTTACGCGGTTTGTACTTGCTTTGACAGCCACGCTTGAGTAAGCATCCGACAAAATGCATATTGTAGCAGGTCCTCTGGCCTGCTACTTTTGCAATAAAAACGGATATGATGACCTTAGAAGAAATCAAATCGATCGAGTCATACTGTTCAGAAAACAGTGTAACGATCAAGCAACGCCTACATGATCTCAACATTCCGGAATCGAACTTTTATTATGCCCGTCGCATGTTATCCCGTCAGAGTACCTCCGAAGGCACTTTCTTACAATTGGGAGGTTCATCCGGCGTGTCCTTTCCTGACCCGATCAGTCCGTCGTCGGGTCAACGCAGGAATAAGAATATCCCCGTCGAGAGCTATATGACTCTGGAGCTGCGCACGGAATCCGGTACGGCAATGAGAATCCAAGGCAACTTTACCAGCGAGCACCTTGGAGTGATAATGTCAAGTCTCCGATAGCCATGTTCAGTCTGGACGACAGCATGCGGTACTGGCTGTTCACCGAGCCTACCGACATGCGCAAGAGCTTCCACATGCTGAGCGGCATCGTCAACAACCAGATGTCAGCAGATCTGCGCAACGGAGACGTGTTCATCTTCGTCAACAAGAACCGCAACCGGATCAAGCTTCTGCGTAAAGAGCCCGGAGGTCTTGTGATCTACGCCATGATGCTTGACTATGGCCGTCTCCGTTTGCCTTCAGTTGAGCAGGGATCAATCAGTCGGGCACTTGAATGGCGTGACCTGGCCGGTATGATACGCCATGTGACAGAAGATCCGAACTACCGTTTGCGATGCCTTCGAAGCGGTGTCAGAATCTACTAAAAAGAGAGAAGAAAGACGGCTCTACACTTGTTTGTGTGGCCGTTTTTTCGTATCTTGTAGTCAGAAACAGAGGCACAGGATGACACTTGAAGAACGCATAAAACAGCTAGAAGAGAGGAATGCGGAGCTTGAAAAAAGGCTCGCTGACAAGGACAGCCGTATAGCCGACCTTGACCGCAAGATAGTGTCAAAGGACAACCGCATCGCATATCTTGAGCAGCAGCTGTACGGCAGCCGATCAGAGAAACGTCTCCCGATAAATCCTGACGCCCTTCAGCTCAGTCTGTTCTCGGCAGAGATCGACGTTCAGGAACAGCAGCGTCTTGATGCGGCAATCGCCAAGGATGAGGAAAGGCGTGAAAAGCTTCTCAAGGTAGACGGTTACGAGCGCAAGGTCCGCAAGCCGATTGACACATCAAAGTTGGAAGTCCACGAGGAACACATATATCCAGACGGTATCAATACTGATGACTATAACGAAGTGGAGCCGCTCATTACTGAAAGTCTTGTCCTGGTCCCTCAGAAGATGTACATCCGCAGAATCGTACGCCACAAGTATGTCTTGAAGACATCTCTTCAGCAGGCTGATCCGGAACGTCAGGTCTTCGAAGTTGCCGCCTTGCCTCCTGCTCCCATCCACAAGTGCATGGCGTCAGAGTCCGTTCTTGCAGACATCCTGGTTCAGAAGTTCGTATATCACCTTCCGTTCTACAGAGTCATACAGAAGTATCGCGAGCTGGGAGTCACGGTCAGTGACTCAACACTGGGAGGATGGTATGCGGCAGTATGCGAAAAGCTGAAAGTCCTATATGACAAGCTGAAGTCAGACATCCTGTCATGCCCATATATACAAGTTGATGAAAGCACGATCCCCGTCATTGACAACGAGAAGTCAAAGACGAGGAAGGGATACATGTGGTGTGTCAGGGATGCATCAGGTTCAGGTGTGTTCTTCCATTATGATATGGGTTCTCGAGGTACTCAGGTAGCGATGTCATTGCTGAAGGACTACCAGGGAGCAATCCAGAGCGACGGTTATGATGTATACAACAAGTTCACAGGTATGGAGGGCAAGACCATGCTGGGCTGCTGGGCTCACGCCAGACGCAAGTTCGTGGAGGCAATGAAGGAGAACGAGAGGCTTGCTTCCGAAGCATTGGTGTACATCGGAGACCTATATCACATAGAGACCCTTGCAGCCGATCTTAGCAACGAGGAACGAATGCAGATGCGTAGGGAAAAATCCTATCCGCAGATACGCAAGTTCGAGGAGTGGATGCAGGCCAAGTACTTCGACCCATCGATGGGATCGCTGATGAGGACAGCCATAGAATACACCTTCAAGAGACTGCCGAAACTATCGATGTATGTAAATGACGGAAGATGGCATATCGATAACAATGGAGTTGAGAATGCCATCAGGCCGTTGGCGACGGGAAGAAAGAACTACCTATTCTGCGGAAGTGACGCATCAGCTGTGAGAGCGTCTATGATATATTCCTTTACAGCATCATGTAAGGTCGCAGGGATAGAGCCACGCGAATGGTTCGAGAATGTGATCAGGAGAATCCCGGAATACGAGAACGGCAGATCAGATGTCACACATCTGCTTCCTAAGAACTGGAAACGCAACTTCAACGACTGTAATCAACGTTAATCAACTTTGAGTAAAGTCAAACGACTTCAATAAAATTATCCCGACTTTGATCAACTTCGTCAAAGTCGGGATAACTTTATAAACTTTGCAAGATGCACTTTACCGGAGGCTTACACGCTTGATGAGCAATGATAACCTCCTGACGCTCTTTCTCAAGTAGTGCTTCGGTTTCGGGAGTGTAGCCAAGAAACTCGATGCAACCACCATTATAGCCTGTGAGTTTGCAACGGATGCCGGCTTTCGTCAATTTATCCATTCGCTTTTGAGCGGTCTTGGCACTGGAGTATGATAGTGGCCAGAAGTATTTGTCGCCACTATGTCCGTAGGAATCCTCTCCGAGTACCATCTTACCTTGCAGTCGCTGGCTATTGTGGAAACTGAAGTATGCACCGCCCAATGCCTGGCGTATTGCCTTGTGTGCAGCACCCTCGGGATGCTTGAATACATTGGGCTTCTTGCCCTTGCAATCCAATTTAGGCAATTCCACCTTATAAGGCTTCTTGTAGGTGCCTATACCTAATGTAAGATAGAAGTTAGTACAGAAGTAGTCGGTCATCGGATCGCTGTCATCGAAGTTGTACGACATAACAAAGTCGCAGACATTCTTCATCACCTCTTTGGCTCTGTCGGTGAGTGTTTGGTCCCCATCAATGTTATAATGGTTCACATCGTGGTGGAACACTTCTCCCTTATCCTCCTTGAACGCCTCAAAGTCAGCTTTGACAAGGTAGATATGGATAGAGTTATAGTTGTGCCTTGATACGGAGAACTTATACTTGGGATAGGTCTCCTTCATCCAGTTACGCACCAACTCTACAATTTCGGGAGTGCGCTGTCCCTTGTAGTTGCGTCCTTTCCAACGATATTCGTTATATACGAAATCGGCATATTCCTTTGCAGATGCTCCTGCATAGTCATTTTCGTAGCCCGAAGCATTTGCCGATATGGTAGTATCATTCTTCCAAATCTCGTGGAGCCGTT
>CAYTLU010000025.1:0-3088 GCA_964438665.1 uncultured Bacteroides sp. | reverse complement strand
GGGTTTTGAGGGTGAACCTATTTTTGTCGGTTCTTATTTCAGACATTCTTTCAATTTCAAACGTATAACCCTCAAATCATCTTCCTCATTTCTAATAATTTTCTTGTTTTTATCAAACTTAAAATCACTGTATGAAATAATAATGACATTGATGCCGTGTTGAGGAAGGACTATTTTACGACGTTCATCATATATACGGCGTTGTTCATCTCTTAACACTCCGCTTGCGGTCATTTTTTTATCGAATATCTTAACTGATTCCGTGTGCTGCTTTTCGTAATACTCAACAACAAGATGCAAATCCTTATAATATGCATCAACGGGCAATTTACATCCAGTATCTCCACGTAAGAAATCAAAGCGATGCTGACGTGATGCTTTCTGTTTCAAAATTATATCGCATAAATCTATTACATAGTCTTCATCTCGTTCTGAAATATTCTTAGATTTTTGATCGATACATCTTGTGTTAGTAGAAGTCTCTTCCCTCTGGTTTAATGTCGGGGGTGTGCCTATCTTCGAATCAACAATTTTTATTCGTCCGCTTTTGATCAGTTCTTCAAGATCGGGAAGTTGGCAATCATGAATACCCCAATCATCCCGTCCATAGAATCCTATTTTCCGCATTCGATCCCGAATACTTTTTTGTTTGTTGGAAGATGCTTTCTGGCGTTCTTTGATCAGCTCCTGCAATTTGGCGATTTCTTCTGCCGTAAACTCTCTTTTACCTTTCATATGCTTAATTTTTAATAATTTGGTTTGCAATATCGTTGACTAATTCCAACCCTGCCGGCCGCTTTACGAGTCGGAAACAGGGCGCTTGTGAAAGAATTAACACAATACCCGACGACGCGCGCTTTGCATAATTCTGGTTTATCTCATCGCGCGTAATGCTTCCCGTGGCAAAGAGCCTGTCGATTGCAAAACGAAAAATCTCAATTCCAATCTTTTGGAGCTTTCCGTTGGATGTAATACGTTCTATACCGCTCCAATCTACATTTATGATATGATTGGTCTTGCCATTATCGCGCGTCAATGTCTTTCCGGCAAGGGGCATGATGTATTTTTCCCATACAATGTCGGCTAAGCTCCCCTCAGACGAGGGTACACGCGGTATGGAATCTTGCTTGTCGGGCTGTATAAATAAAATCTCTATTCCGAGTTTGTGCGCCACCTCTTTGGCATCGGCAAGCGTCTCTCCATCGGTTGCCAATACGGCTTTCGTGCAGTCGAAATAAGCTGCTGCGCCATAAAGCTCCATCATTGTTTGCCGGTTAACCTTGCGTGTCGTTCCTCCGTACATCTTCACCTGTACGGCAACTTTCTCATCTCCTTTTTCGGCAAAGACATCGACTCCGTAATCTCCGGATGCAGCAGTGGCCTTCGCCCGATAGCCGCGGCTGCGAAAATGTTCGCAGACCAATTGTTCAAATTCATAAGGTCTCATAGATCAAATGGTTTTAATCATGAAAATATTCATATATATCTTCGTAGTAGTCTTCGTACAGGTTTTGAGCTTCATCATATATACGTTCGTCGCAGCTCCACTCGAATTCCCGCAATTGTTTCCGAGGCTCCTCGTCACGGTAAATAATCAGCCGGCGGTTATAGTCGAGTTCCTTTATATCTGTTACAGGGCGCGACGGGTCGTTGTTGAGCCACGGGGAGACCGTTGTCGCGGGAGCAGGCCGGTTGCAATAGTGTACAATCAAACACACTATACATAGCAGCGATAATATCCCGATTAAGCACCCTATGCATCCGAGCAGCCGATCTCCTGCCGGTTCGTTCCAAAAACCGTCTCCGCTATTCATCGCATGTGGGTTTATTGCGTTCAAGAGCCTGATAATAAATATCGTAAATTCGCTGGCGGAGTGAAATCGGTTTTATAACTTCAACAGACCGGCTGCGGGCTAACAATGCCATGACGAAATCGTTGGTAATACGCACCTGCAAACGAATGGTAATACCGGTGGAATTATCTTCAACCACCTCCTGAGTCGTATGCAAAGGCAGGCTTTTGACAAATGCTCCGTCCAACGAGTCGTATCTCAGTATGATCTCTTCAACCGGGTCATTAGGATTGTTCCAAATGCCGAAACTTTCGCGAAACAATGCCGGAATATCGATACTGTCATTGCGCTTGAATCGTTCGCGATCTATTACACGCAATAGTGAAATGCGATCCAAGCCAAAAGTTTTCAATGTATCGGTTTCATCATAGCCGATTAGATACCAGCGCTGCTGCGACTCTTTCAGAAAGTGCGGTTTCAATCGTTTATGAATGATTGTACCACCATGTCGCACCAATGTATAATCAAATGTGACAGGGTGATGCTCCCGAATGGCGTCGAGCAGTTCCGAAATGTTCGGATTGAAATTTACCCGCCGGTGTTCGGGCAGCACATATTTCTGAATGGTACTGTCTGCATCAATCGCATTTAGCAGTTCAAAATTCAATAACAACGATTCGTAGTCTTCGGCATCTTCCGAACGCTCGGCAATATAATATCCTTCCAGTTTGTCGTGCCGGATAATGATGTGGAATAATTCTTCGATTGTCTGGAAATCACGTTGCAAGGTTCGCAATGTGCATCCCGCGGTATCGGAATAACGTGTACGGATTGTTCGTTCGACATAATTTACCAACTCTTCTGCCGGAACATACCGATTATACCCGCTGAGTTTGCCGATGATGATTATCAAACGACGTATTTGATTGATCTTTGCCATATGTTGATCTTTTTTGCAAAGATACAAGTGCTCGGCGACAAAATATGTCGTGATAACATATTTACAAAAAAAATTATCTTTTTCGTTAAGCCGGGCGAGCAAAGTGAAGTTCACTCCGACTTTGCCGCGGCGAGAGAAAAGTGCATGGAATGAACGCAAAAGAGAATCGCCCCAAGGGAGATTCAACGTCTTCTTTGGGGCGATCGGGTGTGCAGCAGAGAATGCCGCTTTTCGGGGAAGAGGTCTATGCCTCCAATGCGAAGCGCTTGTAAGCTACGACAGTAGCCTCTTTATCGGCTTTCTGGATGAACTCGCGGACAGACTCTTTCTCGCCTACGACAGTCTGATTGAGCAG
>CAYTLU010000024.1:0-7127 GCA_964438665.1 uncultured Bacteroides sp. | reverse complement strand
GATGGTGCGAGACAGATTGGTAAATCATATATTATCCGCCATATGGGAACAAAAATGTTCTCTAACTATATTGAAATCAACATGGAGGAGGATAAATTGGGTGACCGAGTTTTTGCAGAAGCAAAAACCACAAAAGATTTCTATATGGCTTTGAGTATTGTTGCCGGCGACAAGATGAAAGAGCGGGAAAACACCCTCGTGTTCATTGATGAGATACAAACATACGATCATCTCCTTACTCTTGTAAAATTCTTGATGAAAGAGAAGAAGTTTACTTATATTGCCAGTGGTTCTCTACTTGGAGTAACATTGAAGAATACACAATCTGTCCCGATTGGAAGTTTGGATATACAACATATGTATCCAATGGACTTTGAAGAGTTTCTATATGCTAACGGTGTGGGAGAAGTTGCTATTGACGCAATGAGAGCGCGCTTCAATAATAATCAGGCATTGTCTGATACGATGCACGACAAGATGATGGATCTCTTTAAGAAATATCTATTGGTTGGTGGCATGCCGAAAGCCGTAGAAATATTTGTGGAGAGTCGCAATGTTGTTGAATTCCGATCAATTCAGAAAGAGGTACATGACTTATATGGAGTAGATGCCTCTAAATATGAGAATGAACACGATAAAAAATTGAAGATACGACGAATATTCAATATGATACCTTCAACCCTTGAGAATAAAAAGAAGAGAATTGTTATTAAGGATATTGAAGATAAAAAATGGAAAAGGACTGATGACTATCTAGATGAATTTGACTATCTTATTTCGGCAGGTATCGCATTAGAGGTTAAGGCTATAAGCAAGCCGACATATCCTCTGGTTGAGAATAGCGGCAAAAATCTGCTGAAACTCTATCTGAACGATGTCGGCATCCTATCGGGAATATTCTATCGCAATAATATCAAGGCGGTAATGTCGGATATAAAGAGTATTAATCTCGGTTCGGTTTATGAAACTGTCGTAGCTCAGGAGTTAAAGGCTCATGGTTTTGATTTGTACTACTATGACAATAAGAAAAATGGGGAGGTCGATTACTTGATTGACGATGCCGATAATCTATCCAATATCCCAATTGAGGTGAAATCGGGAAAGGATTACACCATTCATAGTGCTCTAGATAAATTTTTGTCAAACGATGAGTATAATATCAAGAAAGCATACGTATTATCAAATGAACAGAGTGTCTATATAAAGAAAGGAATTATTTATATGCCTATCTACTATGTTATGTTCTTCCAGAACATTTCTAATGTTGTTGAAGAATTTTTAGACTAACCGTTTTACTCAATTGTACTAACGGCCGACATTCGCTATTTTTTTCATCGAATATACTTCGTATATTTGACTTCGTCCAATATACTTCCGCTCGGTAATGCTCAAATAAATTTGGCATTACACTCGACTTATTCGTATATTTGCAGGGTTTTTAGTCAATCACTAAGTCTGTGGATAATGAATATAATGAAATTTGGTGGCACGTCGGTTGGGACTGCCCAAAGGATAAAAAATGTTGCGGAACTGGTTGGTAGGAGAGGGCACAACTTTGTGGTGCTCAGCGCAATGTCAGGAACAACAAACTCACTCGTCGGCATTGCCGGAAATCTTGCCGATGGAAATAAATCCGATGCACTCAACAATATTGAATCACTCGAAAGCAAATACAGCGAAATTATCGAAACACTATATGATTCAGAGCTTTACAAACAGAATGCGAAGAAGGCGATAACACATATTTTTGACCAACTCCGAGAGAAATGTGCCGCTGCATATTCATCGCAGACGGAAAAAGATATTGTAGCTTGCGGCGAATTGATGTCAACAAACCTTATGGCCAATTATCTGGAGCAACAGGGTCATAAGGTGGGTTTTCTTCAGGCTCTTGACTTCATGCGCATAGACAGCAACCGCGAGCCTGACGCCAACGCGATTGAAAAATTGCTGCCACCATTGATGGCCGCCGCCGGAGATTGCGATATATTTCTGACACAGGGATTTATCTGCCGCAATGCCGATGGGCAGATTGACAATCTGGAGCGCGGCGGCAGCGACTATACGGCATCACTTATCGGGGCGGCAGTCAACGCAAACGAAATAGAAATCTGGACAGACATAGACGGCATGCACAATAATGACCCGCGTTTTGTGGAAGGGACACGTCCGGTCGGGCAACTGCATTTCGACGAAGCTGCCGAGCTGGCCTATTTCGGGGCAAAAATCCTGCATCCGACATGTGTCCTGCCCGCGAAACTGAAAAACATCCCGGTGAGACTGCTCAACACGATGGATCCGGATGCCCCCGGCACACTGATATTCAATGCCGAACCGACACATACCATCAAGGCTATCGCCGCCAAGGATAATATCACCGCTATAAAAATCAAGAGCGGGCGCATGTTGCTTGCCTATGGTTTTCTGCGGAAAGTGTTCGAGATATTCGAGACTTACCGCACGCCGATCGACATGATTGTGACTTCAGAAGTAGGGGTATCCATTACCATCGACAATCAGAGCAATCTGGACGCAATAGTCGGGGATCTGGCGCAATATGGGGCAGTCACGGTTGACCGCGATATGGTGATTATCTGCGTTGTGGGCGATCTGGAATGGCAAAACCGCGGATTTGAGGCCAACGTGGTCAATGCGCTGAAGGACATACCGGTGCGCATGATCTCCTACGGCGGCAGCAACTATAATATCTCGCTTCTGGTCAGAAAAGCCGACAAAATCAAGGCTCTAAACCTTTTGAGCCGCCATCTGTTTGAATAAAATACACATATAGACACTATAAGACGATGCAATTCCCGATAGAACGATTCAGAGAACTGTCCACGCCTTTTTATTATTACGACACGGAGCTGCTGGAAGCCACGCTCTCCGTTGTCAGACAGACATCAGCACAACCGGACTTCAAGGTGTATTATGCCGTAAAAGCCAATGCCAATCCCGAAATTCTCCTGCGCATTGCAAGCGCAGGATTGGGCGCAGACACGGTGAGCGGCGGCGAAATCCGCCGGGCGATTGAATGCGGGTTTCCCCCGGAGTCAATAGTTTTTGCCGGAGTAGGGAAAAGCGATACGGAAATTGAATATGCACTGCAAAGCGGCATCGGATGTCTGAATGTTGAATCAGCCGAAGAACTCGATGTCATAATCGAGATTGCCGGACGAATGGGAGTGGTGGCCCCGGTCGCACTGCGTGTCAACCCCGAAATCGATGCACACACGCATCATTACATCACTACCGGAATTGCAGAAAACAAATTCGGCATCGCTTTAGAGATGTTTGACCGGATAGCCCTGAAATGCAATGAGTCGCCATCTATCGATTTTCGCGGTCTGCATTTCCATATCGGGTCGCAAATCACATCGATGTCTCCCTACAAGGAGCTTTGCAAGCGCGTCAACCGGATTGTCAGCCATCTCAAAGAATCGGGCATAACGGTCCGAACCATCAACGTTGGCGGCGGGCTTGGCATAGATTATGATTCTCCGGACAGCAATCCGATTCCGGATTTCAAGAATTATTTCGATACATTCCGCAAAAATATTGCGCTCGAACCGGGCCAGGAGCTGCATTTTGAACTGGGCAGATCCATAGTGGCGCAATGCGGATCGCTGATAAGCCGGGTGCTGTATGTGAAAAAAGGTGTCGGCAAGCAGTTTGTCATAGTGGATGCCGGCATGACCGATCTTATCCGTCCGGCACTCTATCAGGCTCATCACAAAATCGAAAATATCACCCCGAGGAGCGGCGTGACAGATGTCTATGATGTTGTCGGTCCGATATGCGAATCATCCGATACGTTCGGAACAGACGAACGGCTTCCGCAGACGCAACGCGGCGATATGATAGCAATGCGTTCGGCCGGGGCTTATGGAGAGATCATGGCATCTCAGTACAATTGCCGTCAGCTTCCTAAAGCGTATTTCGGATAAATGGCGGCGGATCGTATCAGTCGATGAAGCGGCTGGTCAGGCCTTGATAATGGCTGATGCGGCGGTCGCGGAGGAAAGGCCACCATCGGCGGACGTGTTCGCTGCGGAGCATATCGACATCAACAACAGCCGAATCTTCAGCATCCGTTGATGCCTCATACAGCAATTCGCCTTGCGGTCCGGCAACAAAGCTGCTGCCCCAGAAGAGGATGCCGTTTGTCGCGCCGGAAGGGTCGGGCTCATGACCGACGCGGTTCACTGTGACCACAGGAATTCCATTGGCAACGGCGTGGCCTCGCTGAACTGTGATCCACGCATCGCGCTGACGCCTCTTTTCGTCATCGGTATCGGTCGATTCCCAGCCGATGGCCGTAGGATAAATCAGGATTTCCGCCCCGCGCAGAGCCATCAGACGTGCAGCTTCGGGATACCACTGATCCCAACATACCAGAACGCCAAGACGCCCTACTGAAGTGTCAATAGGTTCAAAACCGAGATCGCCGGGGGTGAAATAAAATTTCTCATAATAGGCCGGATCATCGGGAATGTGCATCTTCCGATAGATGCCCGCAACAGATCCGTCACGTTCAAAAACCACCGCCGTATTGTGATACAACCCGGGGGCACGCCGCTCAAACATGGAGGTTACAATAACGACATTGAATTCTTTTGCCAGCGAAGCATAAAGATCCGTTGCCTCCGAAGGGATTGCCACAGCCTGATCAAAGCAATCTGTCGATTCGGTCTGACAGAAATACAGAGAATCATGAAGCTCCTGATTGACAATCAGATCAGGATGATCCGACAAACACATCTCACGGATTTTCCCGGCCAAACGAGAGCGGTTGGCCTTGATGTCAGCAGTTTTTGAAAGCTGTAGAATTCCTATTTTTAATTTTTCTTTCATAAGGCAAGTATCTGTTCGGGCATTTGCATGGTTGCGCAATGGAGCGAACCGTGCTGCCGGATTAAAGCGCGGCAATCAACGGTGACTACCGGTCGCGAGAAAGCCACAGCAAGAATCTGCCGCGCAAGCATATCTTTCCGGGGCTGACCGTAAACAGGCATGATAACGACCCGAGGAGTGGCAAGGAAGTTAGCGTATGTGGCAGGAAGGCGTTCGCCATCCGGATCATATATGGGATCGGGGAGAGGAAGTTCAAACAGATTGAACGGCCGGCCATCTGGCGTGGTGAATGATTGTATATCTTCTTTCATCGCATTCAGTTCCGCATAGTGTTCATCGGCCGGATCATCGCATCCGACATAGATTATTGAATCATTCGGGGCAAAGCGCGCCAGCGTATCAATATGGCTGTCGGTGTCATCTCCGGCAAGATAGCCATGACCGACCCACAGCACTTGACTCGCCCCGAACGCATCAAGCAACCGACGCTCAATTTCAGCGCGGGATAGAGCAGCGTTGCGATTTGGCGATAGCTGACAAATCGAAGTGGTCATCAGCGAGCCATTTCCATCGGATTCTATTCCGCCACCTTCAAGCACGAAATCCCGGCAATTCAGCATTGGCGCAGAAATCAAAGACCTCTCTTTCAATCGGGCGTTAACCAGATTGTCATGACAGGCCGCAAACTTCATTCCCCAGCCATTGAAACAAAAATCAAGAGCCTTATATCCTCCATCGGAATCTATGATGGTCAGCGGGCCATAGTCGCGCGTCCATGTGTCATTGGTAGGCATCTCCACGAAAAAAATCCTTGACGGATCGATCTCTCCAAGCACGTCACGTGTCGCAAATGTGTCAGGAGAGATCAACACCACCTTATGGTATGGGATAATTGCGCGAATCAAATCAGCATAACAGCTTTGAACCTCCGGCAACATATCAGCCCAGTCTGTTGCGGCATGCGGCCAAGCCAGCAACACAGCGCCATCCTGCTCCCATTCTGCCGGAAACCGCTTTCCATCAAAAGCGGAGTGAGGGATATTATTCATCAAAGTCATTTAAAGTGTCCCAGACATCATTTTGCGAGTCGAGATATTCCTCGCAGTAATCAAAGAAGCCATTCTTTTCCGTGCTTCCGACCTCATCACACCACTGCCGATAAGCAGCTCTCAGCTCAGGATCTTCATGCATAGACTTCTTAAATTCAGACTCAGCGATGTCCAGACTATCATATTTAGTTATAAAATCGTTGAAAATAGCCGTAATATCTTCCATTTTATCTAGTATCGAGCATGTGAATACCTCTATATGTGCGGCCAAATTTATTACATATTATGTGTTTCCACAAATAATTTAAGAAACTTTTCCATTTTGACAGCTGTTTTGATGGTAAACATGCATCAAAATGTCAAACGGCTCAAAAAATCCCTTACCTTTGTCGGAGCAAAACATTTACAGATGAAAAGACTGAGTGTATTTCTAATGATAGTTGTGTCGGTGCTCACGGCATCATCACAACAATGGTTTCCGGACACACTTGGGGGTGATTTCCAATGCCGTCATTTCGATCAGGGGTCGGATTATAGCGGCCATGTCAGAAGCAGTCTGATCCGATTGCAGCCCAAAGAGCCAACCGATGTTGCAGTGCTATATATCCACGGTTTCAACGACTATTTCTTTCAGACCGAGATGGCCGAACAGTTTATCGACCACGGATATGCCTTCTTTGCAACCGACCTCCGCAAATACGGCCGTTCGCTGACGGAGGGGCAGAAACATTGTCAGGTGAGAAATTTCAACGAATATTTTGCAGACCTGGACTCCGCGCTGACAGAGATAGCACGAGAGGGGTATGAACATATCATTCTGACCGGACATTCGACCGGCGGACTGGTTGCCGCCTATTATATGGCTCATCATCCTGACAGCGGCATTGACGGACTGATCCTTAACAGTCCGTTCCTGGACTGGAATCTTGGCAGAATGGAATGCGTTGTCGGCATGGCGGCCGCTTTGGGACGCATCGCGCCCAACATCCCTATCAGCTCAGGGTCGGGGACAGCCTATGGCGAAAGTCTGAGCGACAAATATCATGGGGAATGGGATTTCAACACAGAGTGGAAATCTGTCACGCCGCTGAAAGTCGATCTGGGATGGGTTAGAGCCGTCAACTCCGCCCAGAAATATCTGCGAAAACATAAATACGGCATAACGGTGCCGATATTGCTGATGTATTCCTCCAAAAGCATTGAAGCGGAAGATTGGTCGCCGGC
>CAYTLU010000023.1:0-7252 GCA_964438665.1 uncultured Bacteroides sp. | reverse complement strand
CAGCACCACCAGCGCCTTGACAGGAACAGCCGCCACCAAAGAGCCGCTGCCGACGCTCATTGCCAGGCAGCCGACGATGCTGACGATGGATACATAGAATACGAACACCACAGGATCGATCTCGGCAAGACCGGCTTTTTCCGTGATGATCATGTACAGTGAGAAACAGACGGCAGAGCCGGATGCCATCAAAATACCGATCAGCTGACCGCCACCTTGGGCACTGGAGGTGAACAGGGATACACTGGCGGAGGCGATAATGAACGCGATCCATTTGTATACCGGCATTTTTTCCCGGAAGAACAGAGCACCGATCAGGGCGGCAAACAGCGGATACATAAAGTGGAGCGTGGTAGCGATGCCCACATCCAGATATTTATAGCTGTATGTCAGCAGGATCCGGGTGACCACATTCATGACACCTGCCAGAATAATAAACAGGACAGATCTCTTCGGCACGGCAAAGGAACGCCTGGTTACGAGAATATACACTGCCAGCAGCAGCACCGTCAGCACATAGCCGTACAGATTGAATGTGTCTACGTTACCGCCATAGCGGACAAACAGACTGGTGAAAATCGGGAACGCGCCGAAGATGATTCCGGCACAGGCAGTCATGGAGATGCCTTTGAAGGAGCTTTTCATGAATACACCGCTTTCCAGAATAAGGTTTTTTTATTATCGCACAAAAAGGAAGAAAAAGTCAACAGCTGTGTATAAAGAGAAAATTCCGGTTTGTCGTGCTGTTCCCTTTTCGTTGTCATTGCGAGGAGCATCGAAGATGCGACGTGGCAATCTTCTGCAAATATACTGATATTACTTTAGATTGCCACACCAGTGTGCGCACTGGTTCGCAATGACAATAAGGGTTGTACGGATTTATAACGCCTCGATAAACCGGAATTTGAACGTATGGATTCAGAAAAAGCGGTCTGCTTTTGCAGACCGCTTTTTCATTCGCTTTCAGAGGCTTCGGGCTCGCTGCAGGGACCGTCGGCGGTTTTTTCCGCGTTGACGTATGCCATCAGCTCGTCGCCGGCAATGGTCTCCTTGGCAAGCAGATATTCAGAGATCCTATCCAGCAGCGCCCGGTTATCGGTCAGCAGCTTTTTGGCATCCTGATAACAGGCATCCAGCAATCTGTGCACTTCCCGGTCAACGGTCGCCGTAGGTTTAGCCGCCGTCGCACGCGCTGCCGTTCGGGTCACAGGTCTGCAAGTCGCCGAAGCCGACCGCATCGTCGCCCTGCTCGGCCGTTACGGTTTCGACCTCACGCTGCCCGTCGGCCGCGACGCCCTCCTTGAGGCCATGCGTCACGACAAAAAAGCCGCTGCCGACACCCTCCGTGCCGTCTACCCCACCGCCATTGGCCACTGCGTTGTCCGCCCCATGCCCTTGGCCGAGTTCGCAGCCTCGCTCATCTTCTAAAGCGAACAATCCGAATACCCGCCCGATCCGTTCGGTAAAGCATAAAAATATAAGCCCTCTCTTTGCGAGAGGGCTTATTCCTGCATCGCAGAAGCACATATCAAGGCAACCGCATCATAATTAACGTGAGTTCGACGAAAAATCAATGCATTTTTCTAGAAGAATTTAAAGGATGGGGGAGCAAGTCAAAGGACGAAGCATTTGAAATAAATTCAAAAAATGTCAATTAGGCAAGGCAAGATAGTGAGTAAATATCCAACTATCTTGCCTTATGTATTATTATTCTGGAGACGAGTAAACTAATCTAACGGTGATATACCTGCCGTCAACCGCATTTTTTTCTCTAATATGCGACCCGGAAATATAACTTGAAGATGTGTTTCCACTCCGATAACTAGAAGGCGTACATTGTGATGCTGCATATTTCCAACACCCTCCATATGTCCTTCCATCAATATCTAAAGGCTCACTACTACAAACTTCCGCATAATTCCCGGACATATCATAAAATCCAAGTTCATTTGGTTGTTTAGATGCGACCTCTTGGATTCCACTACAATTTCCACTATACCATGCAACATCATCTATATCATCGCTACCACTATATGTATAATTGTTGCTTTTTGCACCTCCCTTAGCAGCAAATTTCCATTCTGCCTCCGTTGGCAATCTGAAATCTAAACCAGTTACATCATTTAGTTTATTTATGACTTTTCTAAGTTCGGATACGGTAATACAATTGTCATCATTAGTATCAATTTTGCCAATGGAGGTTTCACCTATTTTAAGTTCGCCCAATAAAGGGACTTCTGTTTGCATCATATAAAATGCTGGAAGGTTTCCCCCATCTACTAGAATCATTTTAAATTGCTTGCCATCTATTGTGTAGGACAGATTTTTATAATCAACCTTTAAAATTATATCACCTTCATATAGATTTGAAACGATAGGCGTAAAACCCATTACTGAATACTCGGTGTCTCCAGATAGAATGTCATACAAAAAACACATAGTATTTTTAGAGGTATTGTAGTAAACATTTTTTGAAGACAATTCTCCCAAATTTTCGTATTCTTCTAAATAGGCTGAAAATACATTATTTGCTAATTTAGGAACAATTGCAACCGCTGCTCGTAAACCATCGTTGGCAAAACTGTATGACAATTTAATCATATGATTTTGATCTGTATACTGTAAAAAATCAACATCAGAATCGACAAGTACATAACCACTCATCTGCTCTTGAACTTGATTTTTGGTAGAATCCCAAACGGTGTAAACATTATCTAATATATTCTCGACAATACTTTCATCAGAAGGAATTTCATCTAGCATATCTTCATTATTACATGATATGCAAAAATTACCTAATATTGCTAATATCAGTATATAGCAAATATTTTTCAATATAATTTTCATTTCAATTATCTTTTATTGAGCGTTTAACAATAGATTCTATCACATTTGCTCTATTAATCGCATTCTTGGAATTCAGTTCTACTGGTGTACGTTTTATTGTTACCTCACAATTTGCAGTCTTGCCGTTTTCTGTTGTAACAGTTATTGTTGTTGTACCAGCTCTCATTCCTGTTATTTTTCCAGATGAAACTTCAGCAATGGAAGAGTCCGAGGATTTCCAAGTATATGAAGTTTCGGAATTTGCAGGTAAGACAGATGGTGTTACTGTTTTTGAATAGCCAGTATATATTGTTAATGTATATGGTAGCGATACAGATGTAGGAAGCGGTAATACAACAACGTCGACTGTCGCTTTAATCCCATTATCTGTTGTTGCTGTTACAATAGCTTTACCTTCTGCGATTCCCTTAACAACTCCATTAGAGCTAACTGTCGCAATATCATCATTTGAAGATTCCCATGTGACTTTTTTGGCAGATGCGCCTTCAGGAGAATAACTAATATCAAGTCTTTGGGTTTTACCAACTGTCACATTCAGCGGATTTGGCGTTAATGTCGCGCCTTGAGGTGCAATATAGGCCACATTTACGATACATGTTTTAGGTGGGCCTATCACTGGATCAAAAGTTATTGTTGCTTTACCAGATGCCACCGCTTTAATTTTTGCACTCCAGTTAGTAGCCCCCGTATTACTACTAACTGAAACAATATCCTCGTCACTTGATTCCCATGTCATTTGAGGACTTCCGTGAAAAGAAGATACTCCGGGGAATGATGCTTTTATTGTTTCTTTTTGTCCTATAGCCAATGATATTTCAGACTTATCAAGTACGGCTTCTTGGCTCTTAAATGTTACGGTGTATGATGCTACAGATGTACTAGTATGATAACTTCCGTTACGATAGTATTCATAGCGATAATCGCATGTTACAACAGATGTCCCTTCAAAATAGTGATTCGGATAAATTATCGCTCCAGCCTCATCTGCTACTTCAAACGTGAGGTTATTGTTGTTTACATTCCATGTTGCACGAGCAACATACCCATCAAAAGGAGGGTCAGGAATTTCCAGATAAGCATGTTCATCCCACTCCAAATGATATTGTGCATATGCTACCAATGTAAAGCATAGCATAAAAAAGGATAATAAAATTTTTTTCATATTGTAATAATCAATTAACTTCTTCACTTTTTACTAACCTCTATCGAGAAATCTATTAATTTATTATACTTACGTTCAATAACACGCAAGCGTTTGAGTTTGCCTTTTACCTCGTTTGACGCTTTGCGAATCATCAATCCGCAAACCTCATTGTGGCTTTGGATCAGTGCTTCTTTCGTCTCGAATAGTTCTTGAATAAGGGTTGCAACAGGACGTCGCATACATTTCGCGGTAAATGATTCGAGTGTCTCAGGAATTTTCTTCGTTCTTCCATAGTATTTAATAATTTGTATTACTTGAATTCTGCAATGACATTACAAAGCATAGATATGCAAATTTCTTTAGACAGCAATAAATCAGTTCATTCACGTCGGATTTAATCAAAACAAGCTTAGGACAATTGAACGGATTATGTATCTCTTAGAGCGCTACTCGGGTTTCACGATATTCCCGTCCGTGTCGAGCAGATGCCACTCATAGCTGTCGTATTCCCGCACCTTAAACAGGCTCATCGAGAGCATCTCGATCTCGGAATAGATCGCCAGAGTAAGAGGCCTGCCCGTAAGGCGGTTTATGATCCCGTACCGATTCGAGAGTCCATACGTCGCATAATCGGAGAGTCCCCACGTAAGATCGCCGCTGTCGTCATACTCGACCGGATAACTGAGGTAATCCATCTCGTCGAACATAAACGGGTGCACCGTCTTCCCGTTGAAATCCACCTGCCACCGGCGGCCTGCCTTGGTCAACACAAAGCCGTCCGAGACAATGTCGATATTTTGATACTCTGTCGGATAGACAATCGAACCTGCCGCATCAAGGACGCCATACAGCTCGTCATCCATGATAATCCGGTAACCGCTCTCGGTTAATGCCCAAATCGCATCGTATGCCGGCTCAAGGACCCACTTGCCCGTCTTGTCGATCAACCCCAAATCGCCCTCGGCATTGGTCATTGCGCAGTAGCCATCGTGAAAGAGATAGCCGAAGTCATACATGCAGCAATCGTCAGAATAGTCATACTGAAATGGAATGACCACCTCGTTCTTCGTATTGATAAAGCCGATCTTGCCACCCTTCATAACGGCAGCCAAACCCTCTGAGAAGATCCAGGCCTTCTCGTAGTCGTTTGCCTCGGCATCAATCGTGATGCAGCCCGTGTTAATATTGATGTAGCCGCGTCTGTAGGGCAGGGCATATACCGCGAGGGAATCTCCGGGCTCATCGCCCCTCTTCAGCCAGTTGATTTTCGGCATAGTGTACTCGCCGGTGCGGCTGTCGTACACCCTCCACTTGTTGTCCGCAAAGGAGTGCAGTTCAATATCTTGGGAGAGTGTGTAGTCGCAATAATCCCGGCCGTATTTGTCCTCATAAAGGGCATAAGCCATCAGGGCGGCAAAACCTGCGACAATCAGAATCGCGAAAGTGGCGAGGGAACATTTGACCCGCTTCGAGTGCTTCCGCCACCAGCCTTTGACGGTGCGCCATGCAAGGCGGCCGAGGGCTGTGAGTGAGGTGATAATCAATGCCCCGACACCCATAAGTGCCTGAAAGATTTGAGTCAGTTGTTTCATTGTTTAATGGACTATATTTTTTCTTCGTCAAAAAAGTTCTCGTTAGCCTTGGCGGCACTGAAGTCCGACTCCGACATACAACTGTAAAGACGTTGACGGCTTCTATTCACACGCGCTGACATCATTTGAGTCCCGTCAGAGGTCGTCTCAAAGTTCAGCACGTTGGTGATCGAGATAGTAGCGGCTACGGCTTCCACATCCTGGTTTGCACCAATATAGGCGAATACCCAGCCCCTGGCTTTGAGTTCATCCACAAGCGCCTTGATCGCCTGGCCGCTGTACTCCTTCGAGGCGTTCTCGTAGCCGTCGGTAACCACCGTCACAAGCACCTTGTCGTCCTCGGCGACCTTCTTGCGAAGTGCATTGAGCGACACGCCCATAGCATCATACAATGCAGTGCAGCAGTTGGGCTGGTAAGTTTCGTCCGTCAGCTCCTTAACTTCCTCCACAGGGACACACTCACAGGCGGTCTTCACATCGTCGTTGAATGTCACGAGGCTCACAAAATGCTCCTGCTCTTCGTGCTTCTTTTGAGCCGAACGAATAGTTTGGATAGTTTCGTTTACGCTGTCGATTGCCTCTTTCTTGATGCTGTGCATCGAGCCGCTCTCGTCCAGAATGACGAGGTTGAAAATTCTTGTCTTCATATGTTATTTATTTTATTATATTATATGGTTCTTGTTTAATGCAATGCCTGTTCTGTGGCAACAACAGCCTTTTCATCACTTATTGGATGACAGGCCGCTGAGGTCATCGGCTGCCGATACGAGGAGGTCGTGCAGTTGGAGGTCACGCCGGTACTTCTCCGGGATTGCGGAGTAGCCGAGGATTGCCCCGATGATGTTGCCGGCAACAGCCCCGGTGGAGTCGCTGTCACCGCCATGATTGACTGCGCATATCATGCAAGCTTTGAAGTCATCGATATGACGCAATACGCTGAATATGGCTATTGCCAACGTCTCTTCGGCTACCCAGCCGCCGCCAAGACCGTTTTCGATGATTTCCCAATCTTGAAGCTGATTATTCTCCATGCGAATTGTCCTGTGAATCAGTTCGCTGAAGCCCTCAAGCGCGGCTTCGTAGCCGGGGTACATGACCGGGAGTTTGTCAAGAGCAGTTTCAACCATAGCCATGAATTCAGCTGCACCAATTTTATCCTTGGAAAGAAGGCTTTGCTGAATAATCATCGCCTGAACTGCTGACGAGAATGTACTCAGCATGTCTTGATGCGTAAGTTTGGCCGCAGCACCGGCAGTCTGCCCGGTCACGTCAAGCGTCCAGCCATGCGTCGCTCCAAAGATCCCGACCGGGGCTATTCGCATGATACCGCCGCAACCCTTGCTTGCATTGTATGGCTCATGACCCCGATATATATCATAGAGCGCAGACAGACAAGTATGGCCCGGGGCCCGGCGCTGATTCAGTTCGTCGATTCGGGCCAACTTGGAATCATAGCTGATGCGCACTTTCCTGCCGACTTGCGGACCGAACCACGCAAGGTAGGCATTGCAAATTGTGGGCATCAGCGGAGCCCCACTCTTGTGCGCCTCGATCAGAGCTTCTGCCGTGTACAGTGTCATCTGCGTATCGTCAGAAAACAGTGCCTTGTCGTGACGAAAGGAGTCTTCGAGCCAAGGATAGCTCTTGTCATACTCCGTGAGACCCTCCT
>CAYTLU010000022.1:0-3120 GCA_964438665.1 uncultured Bacteroides sp. | reverse complement strand
CAGCTGCACCTGCCACACTCGCTGCGTCCACTTCGTCCGTTGCGTCCATTGCGCCCGCTACACCTGCTGCACCCGACGCAGCCGCTGCGCCCTGCATTTTTATATCCGAAAACGTCGAACCGCTGACCTTGCGCGACGACCAATTGTTGATTAGAGCGGTGAATAAGTGCGACTTGCAACAGCCTCAGCTCCTTCCGGAAGGCACAATCCTCCTCTCGGCCAAGCGCGGCGACGGCATCGACGATTTGCGCCTCCGCCTTCGCCAAAATGTCGACACATCCGCCCTTGACCGCGGCGACACAATAGTCTCGACCCACCGCCACGCCGAGGCCTTGCGCCAAGCCGACCGCGCCCTGCAAGCGGCCCTCTCCGCCTTGGACGACGGCCTCCCCACAGATCTCCTGAGCGAAGAGATCCGTCAAGTAATCCACCACTTAGGCACGATCACCGGCGCAATCACCACCGACGAGGTCCTGAAATCAATTTTCTCAAAGTTTTGCGTGGGTAAGTAGGTAGTAATTACGAACGATTAACAGAAATAAGTAAAGCACTCGTAAATAGCGCTATGCCATTTGTCCCCACACCTGGTTTCGACCGTTTGTGTGTGTAATAGTAAAAACATATCTTCTAACGCCCTTTTTTGCGCCATTACCGAAAGACGAACCTTTGAGTAGACCTATACATCTTAAGTTTGGCCTTTTGCACTATTTACATGCAATTAAGGCACTTATAGTAATAGCTCGTCTCCTTTTCGTGCGGGGCATAATAGTACTCGTGCATATAAAAATCACCTATAAACGCATTACAATGTTTACATACATTGGCGAGGTATGAATTATGAACGGTTTTGCTGTAACACTGCTTAATATTCGCACCCAAAGTTTCTGCCATTTTAATTTCTTCTTCGCTGAAATCAGCAGGACTAAAAAAACAACCATTTTTAGTGGTTAACATAGCTATTCTCATCATCTGCCCGCATTTCCGACAATTACAAACAATCGTTACCATCTGAGCTTGGTGCATAATCTCCCCACAGTTTTTACATCTCGGATTCGGACATAGATTTATATGTTCAGGGTGTGATAATTTTTCTTCTATTTTACCGCAATCTGGAAAATCAACAACCGGAATTTGCAAACACGCTATTTTGTTATCATCGTAATATTGCATTACTTCGGGTTCTGGTTTGTGTGTTACTACTATCTCAACAACAATAATAACTTTCCCACTTTTATCAAGTAGTGCAATGTCGGGTTTGCATATTCCCAAATCATGTTCTATCTCAACTTGTATTGCCTTTTTTAACAAATTTCCAGTGTGAATTTCATAACATTTTTCGCAGTGCCATTCAAATTTTATATTTTCATTATTGGCTATCTTCTGACGTATGAATTCAGCACATCTTTCTTTGAACAATTTATGCAAGAACGATTCGGAACAATGGTTGTCCGGATTGCCTTTATGTGCAAAATGATTCCTCTTGTGATATTTTTGTCCTTCGGGAATTTTGCCAATTTTTAATGACAATTCAGCATTACAATTTGGGCAAGTATATTTCTCGCCTTTTTTAGCTTGGTCAATATGAACAAGCTCTTTTTTGCTATTGTATGCGTATGGTAATAGTAATTTCATTATTCTCTCTATAAAGGTAAACAAAATCTAAAACTCACTCGATCTCGAAGCCAATCCATGCATCATTGCTAATGATGATGTCGCCGCGATTGCCCCAAGCTGTAGCAACATCGGCCTTGTCTAATCCTCACTCCTTATAAAATAGCGGGAAAGTATAGGAAGACAGAGATTAGAGCGAATGATTGGCGCAGTTGAAAAGGGACTTCGCTCCGCAGGCGATGGAGCAGAACCGCCCGATGATCAACCGCTCGTAGTTAATTGGATAATGATACAGCACATTGTTCTGCTCGAAGAGTCGCGGATCGGATACAAAATCATTGTAAATGGTGTAGTCGCCAATCTCAATGGATGGGGCTTGCACCACGGCATTCAGATACAAGGTCTGCGTATCGCCGGTCCGGGGATATATTTTCAGGTTCATAATTCTTACAAAGAAATATATAATGCAAAGATACGAATTTCGGGGTATGCAGATACTCGAATATGCAGAGTTTTTCGGGGTATAAAAGAATTTAAGTTCAATTTTCAGTTCAAAATCAAACATTCACCCTAAAAAACGCTGATTTTTTGTCAAATATTCGGGAATAATTGAGACTAACCGTATTTGCCGCTCTAACTTTGCATCAAGCAAACTATAACAATTACAAGTATATGGCAAATAATGCTCAAACGGTTTCCCGATTCGGCGGCCTCGTCTGCGTGGTCATCGCAAGTATGTCGGCACTGGCGGCATACAATTTTAGCGACAAGTTTAATCACAACATTTTGTTGGACACGTCCACATTCATTATCTCTTTCGTCGTGCTTGTCTTGGCGTATGGCCTTGTCAGCAAATTTCTCTCCGGCGTGATGAAAGACTTGAACGGTACGGAAACTCCGGCTTTCGCCGTTACGGCCGTATCGTCCACCACGGAACAAGTCTCGCAGCCGGAGGAGCCGCAACCCTCCAACCCCGACCTTATCCGCTCGTGTCTGAACAAGTATGACGATATGCTTGCCGAGGCGCAGCGCAAAGACGCACAAAGGCGGCTCGACACTTTGCAGGCTATCAATGAGTACATTATGCAGAAGATGGCCGACCGACTCTCGAAAAAGAACATCGCCACTCTGCTTGCCAACATCGAGCGAATGGCGTACAACCGCTTCGACGAGTACGAGCCGCTGCGCTCCGATATGGAGAAGAAGTTGAAATCGCCCGACCTGCGGCATTTGTCGTGGAATATCGGTGAGCGTCTCGGGATTCCCCACCGCGAAAGAGCTGTTTTTATCAAGACTTCATTCCCTGTCGAGTTGCAGAACGCCTCCATCGAATACTTAGAAGCCAATCTGCGCGACACAGTGTCCAGTTATATCCGCATAGATGTTCCCGACGAGGGCGATTACCGCTTCCATTATGAGGAGGAAACGGCGTTGAAAATCGCCGTTTAAGACATCGAAACGGACATCGGAAAATTAGTTGTCGCTGACAACGCAATTAGTTCTTACATT
>CAYTLU010000021.1:0-4507 GCA_964438665.1 uncultured Bacteroides sp. | reverse complement strand
TTTCAAACAGGCTTATACATTCTGGATTCTTTCGATATTGGTAAGTCTTGTTGCAGGTGGCGCAGTCACGTCGTTTTTTGCTGGATTGGGATTTGATGACCGCTTATCTTACCTTACGAGTATGGACGAGGGTATGTTTTCCCATACAGGTTTTCGCTGGGATCTTCTGATGTATAGTATGATGCCCATAGTCTTAGGCTACTATGTGGTTATCAAGCGCGGAATACAGGACAAAACATATTTGACGCTTCTTAATACATACACGCTCGCCTACGCTTTCTGGGTGATGGTGATACGCGCAAATTATTCCAATCGTTTCGCATATTTGTCGTGGTTCATGTACCCGATAGTGCTCGCCTATCCCTTGCTGAAACTCGATATCTGGGGAGAACAGCAAGGCAGATACCTGAAAAATATCATGCTCGCGCACGTTGCCTTCACATGGTTTATGCAGACGATTTATTGGTAAAATGAAAACGCTTACAGTATTTACTCCCGCCTACAACCGAGCGCATACGCTGTTGCGCACTTACGAGAGCCTGCTGCGGCAGACTTGCAAGGATTTTGAATGGCTCGTGATTGACGATGGCTCAACCGACAACACCCGCGAGCTTGTAAAGGGGTGGATTGCCGACGCAAAAATCCCGATACGGTATATATACAAAGAGAACGGAGGCCTCTATACCGGCTATAATGTTGCTTATGCCAATATAGAAACTGAGCTATGCGTTTGCATAGATTCCGATGATTTTATGCCGGATGATGCCGTGGAAATCATTGTAAGCCATTGGTGCAAATACGGCTCAGATAAATATGCCGGACTCACAGGTTTAGATTACCATTTAAATGGAGAACCGATAGGAGGTTATTTCCCTGAGAATCTCAACGAAGGACATCTTATAGATCTAACTCTCCATAATCTTCACTGCGGAGACACAAAGCAGGTGATGCGCACAGATTTAATGAAGAAAGTCAGTCCACAAATCGGATTTCCAGGAGAGAAGAATTTCAATCCGGCATATATGTTATTGTTAGTTGATGACAATTATCCTTCTCTTTTCATAAATAAAAACCTATGTTTTGTAGAATACCAAGTCAACGACAGTATGAGTGCCCATATTTTCAATCAATATTTGAATAGTCCTCGCTCATTCGCCAAAATGAGATTATTGATTATGAGTCTCAAAAGACGTACCTTACCTAACCTAATACGCACGTGCATCCACTATAACAGCAGCTGCATTATTGCCAACGACTGTGAATGGTTGACCAAATCGCCACAAAAAACACTGACATTGGCGACAAGACCATTAGGATGGTTACTGACAAAATATATTTTATATAAAGCAAAGCACAGCAAATGATACCCAAAACGATACATTATTGTTGGTTTGGACGTGGAAAGAAACCAGCATTGGCTCAAAAGTGCATTGAGTCATGGGAAAAATACTTGCCTGAATATAATATTGTTGAATGGAATGAAGATAGTTTCAATCTTGATGAATATATCTACGCCAGGGAAGCCTATAACTCAAGAAAATTCGCATTCGTCACCGATGTGGTACGACTATATGCCATATACACTCAAGGTGGTATATATATGGACACTGACGTTGAGGTACTAAAACCTCTCGATTCTCTTCTTGGCTATGAAGCGGTATCTGGGTTTGAAACCACCAACCTCATCCCCACTGGATTGATGGCATCAGAAAAAGGAAGCCAGATTATCGGAAAACTTCTAAATGAATATAAAATGAGGAAGTTTATCAATGAAGATGGGAGTTTCAATACGACAACTAACGTCATTTACATCACCAATACTATGAAAGAATATGGCTTAAAACTCAATAACGAGTTCCAAACCATCGGAGGGTTCACGTTCTTACCAAGTGATTATTTGTGCCCGAAATCGGTAAAGGATGGGAAAATACACCTTACAAAAAACACTCTGACCATTCATCATTTTGCCGGGAGTTGGCACTCACCATGGAGAAATTATCTCCGTAATATTATTGTTACTATTGGCGGCTATAGGTTGAAGAAATTAATACGCCTGTTAACACCCGAACAATTACTCCAAAAATAGAATCAGCAATGGCAAAAAGAATAATGTTAGTTTTTGGGACTCGACCAGAAGCTATCAAAATGGCTCCATTGGTTAAAGAGCTTCAACGACATCCCAAAGAGTTCCATGTCATAGTCTGTGTAACAGGGCAGCATAGACACATGCTTGATCAGGTTCTTGACATTTTTGAGATTAAGCCTAATTATGATTTAGACATCATGAAGCAAGGACAAGATCTCTATGATGTTACGGCACGTGTGCTTGTCGGGATGCGAGATGTGCTTGTCAAGACCAAGCCTGATGTCGTTCTCGTGCATGGCGACACAACTACCTCGGCAGCAGCGGCTCTCGCTGCGTTCTACAAGCAGATCTCGGTTGGACACGTTGAAGCAGGCTTACGCACCCACAACATCTACTCTCCGTGGCCGGAAGAGATGAACCGTCAGATTACCGGACGCATCGCGACGTACAACTTTGCGCCCACGCCTTTAAGTCGTGAAAACCTGCTGAAAGAGAACATCGCCGATGAGAAAATCATAGTCACGGGAAACACAGTCATAGATGCACTCTATTGGGTGGTTGACAAAATCAAGAACACGCCGAAGCTGAACGACGAACTGAAAAAGGTGCTTAAAGTTGCAGGATATGACGTTAACCGCCTTATCGGTGGCAAGAAACTAGTTCTCATCACCGGACACCGACGCGAGAACTTCGGCGATGGCTTCATCTCGATGTGCAAGGCAATCAAAACACTGACAGAGAAATATCACGATGTTGACTTCGTCTATCCGATGCATCTTAATCCGAATGTACGCAAACCTATACATGAAGTCTTCGGTGAAAACCTCGAGGGTCTCGGCAATATGTTCTTCATTGAGCCTCTCGAATATCTGTCATTTGTCTATCTTATGGAGAAATCGCATATCGTCCTGACAGACAGCGGAGGCATACAGGAAGAAGCTCCCGGACTCGGCAAGCCTGTACTTGTGATGCGCGATACCACAGAGCGTCCCGAAGCACTTACTGCAGGAACGGTGAAACTTGTCGGGACAGACTACGGTGTCATAATTGAAAATGTGTCTGCATTACTCGACGACTCTGCTAATTATGAAACAATGTCACATGCTGTCAATCCCTACGGCGATGGTCATGCTTGTGAAAGAATTTGCTCTTTCTTAAAAACTTTCAAATTATGAACATCTGCTTTATCATTATTTACCTATTGATTGAATCAAGCTAACACCTATTTTTTACCTGCCCGTTTTCACGATAATTAATGAATTTGACATACTGAAACACAGTAAAAGCCGTGTCAATAGTGTATAGTTTCAGCCTCGGTGCAATGGCTGCTCGCGAACATTGGTTTGAGCGAATATCTAACCGTCTGTCAGACATTAAAAAGTGTCGTGCTGGCATTATTCGTGGTGGGAGGGGGGAAGTTGCCTTAATATCAGCGCAATGCGTATTTAAGTGCAATTTCTTTACGCCTTTATGATGATTGTCTTGCTCTACAGTTTCAACATTTGGCGACCGGCGAAGAATATCCTTGTGAGATTAGGAAACCATTCCATGAATATGTGGATGATACACACATGGTTCAGCTACTACCTGTTCCATGATTTCATCTACTCATTCGGCTACCCGCTGCTGATATTTATATAGTCTTGACCGTGATTAGCTATGTCTGTTCTATGATAATTAACGTCATGGCAAAGCCTCTCGATCAGATTATAACCACACGCTTGACAATTCCCAACAAATAATAACAATGAATAAGCTGAAGATTATCCGTGCCTGCACGGTGGCGCAGTCGGTTGGGTTCTTCGTCGGGCTGACTCCGGAACTGCGGGAGATGGGCTACGAAGTGGTGGCGGTGTCGTCCGACGGGCCGGAATTGGCGCGTGTGCGAGATGCCGGAGGCAGGGTAGAGATCGTCGAGATGGAGCGGCATATTTCGCCGCTGAAAGACCTGCGGAGTTTGTGGCAGCTCGTTAAGGTATTCCGTAGGGAGACGCCTGCAATGGTGCACTCAATGACTCCAAAGGCGGGTTTGCTCTGCATGATGGCTGCGGGGCTGTGTCGCGTGCCCGTGCGTGTGCACACGTTCACAGGGTTAGTGTTTCCGACGTCAACAGGCCTCAAACGCCGCATCCTTATGGCGACCGATTGGTTGACTTGTGCTTGCGCCACGCACGTCATACCCGAGGGCGAGGGCGTGAAGGCTGACCTGCTCAAAAATGGCATCACCAAGAAACCGCTTCGCGTGTTAGGTTACGGCAACGTAATGGGTATAGACCTCAATCGGTTTGACCCGAAAGATTCGGAAGTAGCGGAGGCTGCCAAGTCGCTGCGCAAGCCGGATGTTTTTACGTTCATCTTCATCGGCCGCATAGTCCGTGACAAGGGTGTCGGCGAACTGGCCGAAGCCTTCTCGCGGCTATA
>CAYTLU010000020.1:0-2439 GCA_964438665.1 uncultured Bacteroides sp. | reverse complement strand
CCACGAATAAAGTCTATGCCCTAATCTCCAAATAAATCTCTCATGCGGATTCTGATACTGAATTTTATCCTATCAACGTCCATTGACGGTAAAATCATCCGGCGTGATTCAAATGCCGATACCATGATTTACACCATGGCGCGCGGGTTTGTCAAACTCGGTCATTCCGTTACGCTTGCCGCAGCAGACGAATTTCGACCATTGAAGCCGGAACAGAATTCTTTTGATGTAGTTTATTTCAAATCTCGCCTTCCCCATCTCTTCAAACCCTATTTGCTGCCATGGCCAATAGGATTGGGGAAATATCTCCGAAAAAATATTGACAACTTCGACATGATTCTTTCTGTAGAAGTTTTCTCAATTCCTACTCTAATTGCAGCATGCAATTCTCGCATCAAGTTGATTATTTGGCAAGAAATGGCGTTTTTTCAACACATGATGAGTGGAATTCCTGCCAAAATATGGTATAAGTTAATTGCTCCTCGTTTCATAAAAGACGCCCCTATTGTATGTCAATCTGAACATGCAAAAAAATTTATATCCGGATTCCAGCACAATGTTTCGGAACGGATTGTCGGACATGGCGCCGACAGTGATACATTCTATCCCGCTGACAAATCCGAGGACTATTTTATCATAATATCAATGCTTGTCTATCGTAAACGCATAGACCGTATTCTAGAAAAGTTCGCCCAATTCTTAAGTAACACCTCATATAATACATATACTCTCCGAATTATCGGTGAAGGCCCAGAATTGGAAAATCTCAAAAAGAAAGCTGACGAATTGGGCATATCAGAGCATATAAAGTTTCTTGGATTTCTAACACACTGTCAAATTGCTGAATTAAGTCGAAAAGCCAAAGCCCTGCTTATTGACACACAGCAAGACAACAATATGGTAACAATTACAGAATCTATCGCAAATGGGACTCCGGTTTTAACCAATACGATACCTAACAATGCATCTGCAATTAAAAAATATAATCTTGGCATAGCAAAAGATAGCTGGGATTGGCAAGATCTCAAAAATATGATTAGATATCACGATATTTTTCATCAATCTTGTATTGATAATAGGAACCTATTTACAAATGAAGGCTGCGCTAACGCATTAATTGATGATTATAACCGTAACATCATAATTTTAAACTAACTTTGCAATCACAACATAAACGACTATAACCGAAATGAAGAATATCGTACAAGGGAGTTTGATAACTACATTCCGCTGCAATGCGAAATGCAACATGTGCAACATTTGGAAATTCCCGACTGCCGCCGATGAGGAGATTGATGCTGAATACTACAAAAAACTCCCTGCCGGACTGCGAATCAACATAACCGGTGGAGAAGCTACCATACGCAAAGATATCGACAAAATCTTTGAGATACTCTACCCCAAAGCCTCTCTGCTCGAACTTTCCACAAATGGTTACAACACTGAAAAAATCGTTGAGATAGCCAATAAATATCCAAACATCCTGATTCGCGTCAGCGTGGAAGGGCTGCCAAAAATCAATGATTCGAAACGCGGTTTGGTCAATGGATTCGACCATGCCCTGCGCACAATGCTGGAACTGAAAAAAACCAAATGCAAAAACATCGGATTCTCCGTTGTGATTTCGCCCGACAATTACAAGGATCTTGTGCATCTCTACGAACTCTGCGTAGCCCTCGATGTCGAATTAGGTAATTCCACCGTCCACAACTCATGGTATTTCCACAAGGACGACAACCAGATTGTCAGCGAAGAAGCGCTTGCACAGCACGAACTGTTCGTCAAAGCGTTGCTTACTTCAAAACGCCGCGGGCTGAAAAACCGGCTTAAGGACTACGGACGCGCATTCTTCAACCGTTCCATACATTGCCGTCTGCGTGGCGATAAAAGCGGTTACAGACCGGCATGCGGTGCGCTCAGCGACTTTTTTTTCATAGACCCTTGGGGCAATGTCTCCCCATGCAACGGCTCCGGCGAGGAGTGGATCATTGGCAACATAAAGGAACAGAGTTTTGAAGAAATAATGGCATCCGACAAAGCCAAGGAAGCTATGGAGAAAGTCAAGGCTTGCAAACGCAACTGCGCATTCATTGTAACCGAACGCCACGACATGAAACGACGCCCCTGGATTCCCATCAAGTGGATTCTTAAAAACAAATGGCGCATCCGCCGGGGCAAAGAAATATGTTGGGACTAAAGGGACGGAGTGGATGGACAAACAGAAACGCTTTGCAGTAATAGGCATCCGCGGCTTTCCTGGCGTACAAGGCGGAGTGGAAAGTCATTGCGAACAGCTCGTTCCCCGGCTCGCCAGGCAATTTGACTGTCGGGTCTATCGTCGCCGTCCATATCTGACCGAAAGATCGCATGTCAAGATTGACGGCATCATCTTCAAGGATCTTGGGTCAACACGCATAAGCGGCTTCGAAACAGTATGGC
>CAYTLU010000019.1:0-1908 GCA_964438665.1 uncultured Bacteroides sp. | reverse complement strand
TCCCTCTTTGGACTGGAATCTCATGGCAACGGTGTGAAGAGCAGAAAGAATAAGATTCTACTCCAACATCTCAAAAATCCGGCGCTCATAAAATATTGCCGGGAACACAACGATTGGTCACTGCTCGGAATCAGAAACATGGCCGATCTGAAACAGACAGTCCTTAATGCCGTACAGGAATCCGGCAAACAGGATGAACAGCTCCGGAACAAGGTTGAGCTTATAGGCAAAATCTATTGGAGCGCACTCTACCGAACAGATGAAATGCGAGGTCTATGCGAGGACTTCGATAAAAAATCTGTCCGATATATAAACGTGAAAACCGAACACCCCTACAAGATGAAGGCGGGAAAATTCTTTACAGCAATCATCAAGGAAACCGAGTTGGGTCAAATCCTTTCTCCACAGGCAGTAAATTGGCTTGCAGAAGAATTTTCAAACGACTGGCAAACCTACACTTTTGGTCAGACCCCCGATGTAGTGCTTCATGTTGATGACAACTTCGCCAAAATCTACTCGGCGCATTGGTGCCGAGGGTTCAATGGTTGCAGCTGTATGGTTGGAAGAGAACACCATTCATTTTATAAAGATGCGGTTGATGCGAAAGCGGCATACATCACGGACAAAGAGGGCTATGTGTTAGCAAGAGCCGTCATCTATGCCGCTGCGACTGACCAATACGGGAGAAAGTGGCGACTTCTTGAACGTCAGTATTCCAAGGAGTCAAACGAAGTTCTGAAACGCACTCTCATTGACCTTCTAATCAAGGCAGGAGAGATAGATGCCTATAAGCAAGTCGGTGCAGGTTGCTCCGAGGCTGCCGCATTCGTGGATTTGAACGGAAACTCCATCTCCGACCTGAAATTCTCAATCAAATGCGATCTTGATTGTTACGGAATCATCTCATATCAAGACAGCTTCAAGTGGTTTAATATGGATAATCAGGCCGCATATAACTATCCCGACCCCGATGCCTGTTATAATCTCGACACCACCGACCTCAATCTTGACGGTGATTCTGATGACGACGATGATATGGCATACGACGAATATCACGACTATTCATGCGATGAAGTTCAGACTTGCTATTATCACGGACAGGAAATAACCGTGGATGTGGATAATCTTGAAGACTTCATTTGGATTGAAAGTGAGAATGAATACCATCATAAGGATGATGTTACACAATGCGACTGCTGTGGGAAACTGGTAGTCAAGGAGGATGCCACATATAATTCGGATGCGGAAGCTTACTTCTGCGATGATTCTTGTGAGCGGAAATACATCGAGGAACATTTTACTTATTCCGAGTACGATGATGACTACTTCTATCACGAAGAAGATGTCACCACGATTCAGACATGGGATGAAGAAACCCAAAACTACAAATCAATAACAATCAGTTGTCTATCGAGAGAATGGCTGATAAACAATGGCCGTGCTTTCGGTGGCGGAGAGCTGTGGTTTATCACAAACGAGGCTCTTCGACAGACAGCATAACATTCCAAAGAACAATGAATACAAAACTCGATTGGCGTTTGCTCAAAAAGCTTTACGCCATACATTCACCGTCAGGAAAGGAGAACAAAATGACAGCGTTCCTCATTTCCTATATTAAATCCTTGCCCGGCGATATAAAGTCGGGTAAGGATACCTATGGAAATCTGTATGCCGGGAAAGGAGAATCGGAATCCTATCCATGCATTGTCGCTCACTTGGATCAGGTGCAACGCGCTCATTCCGGCGATTTCAGAGCCATTGAAACGAGAGACATAATCTTTGGTTACTCGGCAAAGAATCATCAAATCGAAGGACTTGGTGCAGATGATAAGAATGGCATTTTCATAGCCCTCGAAGCGCTGAAAAATTACGATTGCCTGAAAGTCGTATTTTTTAAGGAGGAGGAAA
>CAYTLU010000018.1:0-5367 GCA_964438665.1 uncultured Bacteroides sp. | reverse complement strand
GAGACATCTTTGTTGATGCGGTAGTAGGGCATGACGATAGGCTGTGCCTGCCATCGGTTGGTGACAAGAGAATGTGTTGCCTGCGCTCCGACGTTGACGCCCCAGCGGTCATTGATGTTGTAGCTTGCATATCCGCCGATGCGGGTGGAGTTCATCAGCCCTGCCATTGCCGGTGTCAGAGGATGGAGCAGCATGGAATAGCTCCCGAATGCTGTCAGCGACCATCGGTCGGAAAATCGGTAGGTCATGGTTGCTCCGAAGCCGTATGATGTCTGAAGTCCGCGGAAGTAGCCGTATTTGGTGGCCTCGCCCCATGCGGCCATTGATAGATTGCCGATTGTGTGAGAGATATTAAGACGGCCGTTTTCTATGCCCATAAGCCCCGGAAAATCAGCTGTGTGTCCGGAAACATACAGTCCGCCTCCCTGCCATGAGGCAATGTCGGGTGAGAGGTTTATCCTATCCTTAAAAGATGGAAGTGGGGTCATATTGTAACGGTTAAGCAGCAGATCCTTATATAAAGATTTGCTCAACCCTGTTTCCTGATCGGAGTCCGGAGATATGTTATCGGGTGTCGGATCGGAAGATGGAATCATGTAGGATGGCAAGGGTTCGCTGTGTTCAGGCAGGGATATAGAGTCGGGTCTCTCAGCGAAAGACTGTGTTGCGGTCAAGGCAATGCAGAGTGCCGGAATCGCCTTTTTAAGAAAAGAGTTATTTAATACTATACCAATCATTTGCTTTGCCATTCATCGCAAAGTTAAGCAAAGATTCCGTTATTTCGGGCCAAAATGCTTAACTTTGTCTTTTAAAGAGTGCAAATTATGTTTAATATGGCTTTCCATACATTGTTGATGTCGATGTCAGCAATTTTTTTTGCTTTTGTATTCGCGGGATGCTCCTCGGAGGTGGAACAACGTTCGCTGACCGTCAGCATAGAGCCGCAGCGTTATCTGTTGGAACGCATAGCCGGAGACAAATGGAAGGTCAACACTCTTCTGACCCAAGGCTCAGATCCGGAGAATTTCGATCCGCCGATGTCAGCAATGAAAAAGGCGGTCGGAGGAGTCGCCTATTTTAAAATGGGGCATATGGCATTTGAGGATGTGCTGATTGAAAGAATCGCAACCGGACACGGTTCTGTCAAGATCGTTGACACGTCGGTTGGCATTGATTTGATTGAAGGAGGACACGGACATTCCCACGGCGAAGACGATTGCGGACATTCCCATGAGGTTGATCCGCATGTCTGGAGCTCTGTGCGAAATGCGGAAGTGATTGCAGGAAATATGTTTGCCGGTCTTGTTGATCTTGATCCTGCCAATGCCGATTTTTACAGGGAGAACTATGAACGTCTCCTGTCATCGCTTGACAGCCTTGACAGACAGCTTCGCGACATTTTTCAGCCAACTCCCCATGCCTCGTTTCTGACATGGCATCCATCATTGAGTTATTTTGCGCGTGACTATGGTCTCAATCAGATAGCTTTGGGAAGCGATAATAAAGAACTTTCGGCATCCGGATTCCGTTTCAAAATCGCAGATGCAAGAGCCCATCATGCATCGGCATTTCTGGTGCAGCCCGAGTTTGATTCCAGCCGTTCCGAAGAGTTGGCGGAACAGGCCGGAGCAAAAATGGTTATGATCAATCTGCTTGTCTATGACTGGCCCGGCGAGATGATCAGGGTGGCAGAGGCAATCGCAGGTAGAGATATAAAATGAAAACCGAGATGAACGTTGAAGATACGATAATAAAACTGACCGATGTGGCGATGACGTATGACAACCGACAGGTGCTTCATGATGTCAATCTGTCTGTCGGTAAAGGCGATTTTCTTGCCGTTACCGGACCAAACGGAGGCGGCAAGACCACGCTTATGAGAATAATACTGCGGTTGCTCAAACCGACAGCCGGCAGCGTAGAGTGTTTTAATATGGATGGAAAGGAAATTTCCATTGGCTATCTGCCGCAGAAAAATATGATCGATTCGCGATTTCCGATAACGGTAAGCGATGTGGTGGAACTTGGTCTGTATGGTCGCAAAGATCTCAGTCATGAGCAGCGCAGGGATAGGATTTCAGAGACACTTGATTTGGTCGGTATGGGGTTGAAGTCGAATGCCTGCATAGGTGAATTGTCGGGCGGACAGTTGCAGCGGACGTTGCTGGCACGCGCTATCATATCTGAACCGCAGCTCCTTGTGCTTGATGAGCCGTTTAACTATGTCGATAAGCATTTTGAGCAGAGAATCTACGATATTATTGCGGACTTTGCCAAGCGATCAACAATAATACTCGTATCGCATGAAATATCGACAATTGCTGCGATGGCAAACCGTCATGTCATTGTTGATGGCTCTCTTCATTTTTGTCATTCGGCAAGCCATTTTATTCACTACGACTGCTGCGACAGTCCGGAATGAATCATGACGAAGAATTGCAAATAAATTTACTTTTGCCCTCGGCGTATTCGTGCCTTTTGACTTCGTCCGGATACTCCGCTTTGTCCCTTTTTATTCTGTCGGTGTAGGAATCTCATGATTTATGTGTAAATTTGCAGATAAATACAGTACAAAACTTGTCATAGAATGAATTACGCTATAATTGCCGCCGGCGAGGGTTCGCGTCTCAGAAATGAGGGCGTTTCTGTCCCAAAGCCTCTCGTGCCTCTTAACGGCCGGCCTATGATAGGCCGTCTGATTGATATATTCCTGAAATGTGGTGCTGATGCGGTTTCGGTGATTGTCAATGAGCAGATGACGGAAGTCCGTGAGTATCTTGAACATCTGGCGCCCAAACTGCCGGTCGGGCTTAAAATCGTTGTAAAGACTACTCCAAGTTCGATGCATAGTTTCTATGAGGTCAGCCGATTGTTCAACGGTGAACGCTTTATCCTGACTACGGTCGATACGATTTTTCGTGAAGATGATTTCCGCCGCTATGCGGAGGCGTTTGCAGCGGCTCCGGCCGATATAGACGGAATGATGGCCGTTACGGATTATATTGATGATGAAAAACCGTTATATATCGATGTCGATGATGAAATGCGGATAACGGCATTCCGCGATGAGCCTTTCGATGGTGTCAGATTTATATCCGGCGGCATTTATGGGCTTGACGGTAAGTCGTTAGAGGTGCTCAGCGAATGTTTCCGGACCGGGGTCAGCCGCATGCGCAATTTCCAGCGGGCGCTGGTCGGTGCTGGGCTGAACTTGAAAGCGTACAGTTTTGGAAAGATTATCGATGTCGATCATCAGGAGGACATAGCGAAGGCCGAGCAGTTTATCATCAGCTGATGGCTGCTGAAATCATATAGAATATTAATCAACAAGAAATCATGTCTGATATTAAAATAGCCGCCGTAATGAGAGCCGGGGCATATTCGCCCAACCACATAGGCAACGATGCGGCAATCCTTAATGCCGTGATCGAGCATTTGCGTAAGCGCGGATGTGAGGTGACTTCTTATTCGGAGGAGCAGTTTATTGCCGGTGAAGTCACGGAAGAAACGATAGTCAATATGTGTCGCGAGCGGCGTTCGATTGAATTGCTTCAAAAATATGAAGATGAAGGCCGTCTGGTGATAAATTCCGGATATGGTATTGAAAATTGTACGCGTGAGAGAATGACCCGCATCCTTCTGGGGCATAATATCCCATATCCGGAGAGCCTGATTGTTGATACGGATGAGGCTGTCAGGCCACGTCTGGAGTCGGCCGGATTTACAGGTGCATGGATAAAGCGCGGCGATGGCTGCGCGATGCATAAGGAGGATGTCAGCTATGTTCGCCATCCTCAGGAAGCTCAGGAAGTGCTTCAGGAATATTTTCTTCGCGGAATAAAGCGTGCTGTCATCAATCGTCATCTGGTTGGTGACCTGATAAAATTCTATGGCATCTCCGGCTCCAGTTTCTTTTTCTGGTTTTATCCTTACGATGAGGGACATAGCAAATATGGACTGGAAGCCATCAATGGGAAAAGCCGTGGCATTCCGTTTGATAAGGAAGAACTGATGCGCATGTGTCAGACGGCTGCTGACGTGCTTGACATCAAGATCTACGGAGGAGACTGCATCGTATCTCCCGAGGGCAACATTCAGATAATTGATTTCAATGACTGGCCAAGTTTTGCGCCATGCCGTGCAACTGCAGCTCCCCATATCGCAAAATGTGTTCTTGCCGCTATCCGCCGACACAGAGCCAATAAATAGAGTAAATTTATGGAACAGGATAAAAAAACGTCATATTCAGAATCCGCACAGGATCTGACTTCCAAGGCTGCAGGCATATCATTTCGTGACAGCTTGAAGTCGATGGACACGGAGGAGCACATAGATTTATGGTTCTATCGCCCGATCGGTTATGCATGGGCGCGCTTGGCTGCAAAGCTTGGTGTCACCCCAAATGTCATCACAATCGCGTCTATATTCCTTGGCATAGGCGCCGGAATTGCGTTTTATTTCAATGAATTGTGGATCAATGTGATCGGGATGCTACTGCTCGTGTGGGCAAATTCATTTGACAGCGCCGATGGACAGTTGGCGCGCATGACCGGACAGTATTCGCGTCTTGGACGTATTCTTGACGGTCTTGCCGGTGATTTCTGGTTTGTGACAATTTATGTTGCAATCTGTCTCCGGGAGATTCATACATCGCAGTTCTTCATTGATCATCATTGGGCTATATGGACACTTGCTGTGCTGACAGGGATATGCCATGCCAAGCAGGCGGCTATGGCCGACTATTATCGTCAGTTCCATCTGTTTTTCCTTAAAGGGAAGTCCGGCTCGGAGCTTGAAAATGTAGTTGATTTGCAGACAAAACTTAAATCATTGACTTGGAAGGATGATTTTTGGAAAAAACTGACACTTACTGTCTATACGAATTATTCATTGCAGCAGGTAAAGACAGCTCCCCGCATGCAGCAGCTACGCGAGACTCTGCGCGAACAATTCGGTGACGGAGAGATTCCGGTCCGGTTTCGTGAAGATTTCCGCCGTATGAGCCTCCCATTGATGAAATATACCAATATCCTTTCATTCAACTGGCGCGTCATAGCCCTGTTTATAGCGCTTTTTGTCCGGATGCCGTGGATATATTTTGCATTTGAGATCACTGTGCTTAATATCCTGATGATATATATGGTGGTTCGTCACGAGTCGATATGCAAGCAAATGACATCTAAACTTAGAGAAGGCTATTATGGAAAGGATTAAGGGCATTATATTCGATTATGGCGGCACGATTGACAGTCATGGCGACCATTGGAGCGAGGTTATATATGATGGCTATGCCGCATCCGGGCTTGCGGTTGATAAGGAAGAGTTTCGTAATAGTTATGTTTTTGCCGAGAGAGCCTTGGCAAAAAC
>CAYTLU010000017.1:0-2451 GCA_964438665.1 uncultured Bacteroides sp. | reverse complement strand
GAACTATCAGGCTGAATTTATTTGAGTTGCTCATTTATTGCGTTCTTTAGGTAGTCGATAACTTTGGGTTCGTGAGCGTACTGAAGAATACGCAAGAAGTTCATGAGTTGCAACGGATGGTAGTAACGCGTATACCATTCGTATTTCACTCTGAAATAGCTGTCTATCTCACGGTCTATTTTGCCGAAAGCGATGCGCAGGCGTATCGTATCGCATGGATGCACATACATAAGCTGGCTCCAAAGCCATGCGGTATCCTGACGCAATTTCACGATGTCCAGCAGCGGCGACTCAAAGAACGAGTCGAGGAAATCAATCAGGTAGTAGTTGTAGCCAGTAAAAAGGGCGTTGGAGAATGTCAAGTCGCCGTGGCATAGCCCAACAGGCATCAGCATATCGGGCAGCGCATCGAATACCTTTTGCGACTTTTCTAATATGGATTCTATCTCCCTATCTCCGTCAAGATTCTTGTTGGCAAGCGTTTTCCTCTTGACATCTTCAAACTTATCCGTAACGACTTCCCGCTTCACTGTGGTGAGCGGAGACTGGGCTATTTCAAGTTCAAGATACTTGATGAGAGCCTCAATAAGATAGTTGACCTGCTCGAATCCGGCTTGCTCGAAAAACTCCACGAAGTTACGTGAATAGACATAATCCATTTTCACGCTTACCATGTCGTCTGTTCGCTTGATTTCATGGATTTTAGGAACGCGAATGTGCTGCAGTTCCGGCACAGCTGCGGCTTTCTGTTTCTCTGCCTGCAATACAAGTCTGTCGAGATATTTGAGGTCGCGCGACGACTTGTACACAAACAATTCACGGCCCTCGCGCACCACGTCAATCTGACAGCCGGAATGACCTTTTACTTCAATTTGCATTATTTTGTGAACCAGTGTTCTGTTACAGGGATATATCTTGCGCCGCTTGCCTTTGCCGCTTCAATGCCCACAGGAGAATCCTCAAAAATCATAACCTCATTAGACTTTACGCCAAGAGTTTCCATCGCGTTGAGATAAATCTCGGGCGAAGGTTTGCCGTTCTTCACATCTTGTGCTGCATATATCAAATCAAATGCGTCTGCAATTCCAAGATAATTTACGGCGTTCATCAGATTCTCACGGCGGGCGGTAGATGCTATCGCCGTTTTACCGCCCATAGTGTGAAATGAGGATATTAGCTCGACAAGGCTATTATTTGGCTTTAAATAGCTGAAATACTTCGGGTAAACCTCTTTTTTAAGTTCGCGGATTTTGGTGGCTACATGGTCATCAAAAACTCCCATTGCCGACATAAACCGGTCGAAACGATAGCCGAAGCACTCACGATAGCGCTCTTGCGTGAGTTGAATGCCGACCACATGAAACGCCTCTTGATAGGCTTTGAGATTCGCCTCGAAGGTATCGACAAGCGTTCCGTCAAAATCGGTGATTATTGCCTTAATCATAGATAGCGTTTCAACTCCTCCGGAGTGCCGTATGAACGGTAGTCCTCCATTGTGGCGAGCTTCACGATGTCGCCTTCTGCCAATAGATAGTTGTAAAGTAACGACACATAGAACTCCGGCTTCTCCATCGGAGCATCCAAAAGTCGATGGGCAACCTCCTTAAACGCTCTGCCCGAGGCAAAAAAGTATGCGCCACAGAGTGCATGATTTGAAATTACCTCTTTCTCTGCCGTGCGGACAACATTGCCGTTTTCATCAAGCTCGGCATAGCTGTATTTTGGCTCGTCAGAATCAAACGAAACCAATGCGCCTCCGGTAGCACCCTCATTATTGAGTGCATCTTCGATAATGCGGCGGTATGCCTCGCTGCGGAACTCAAGGTCGCAGTCCATCACGACTACTGCATCATCATCGGCGATACCGGCTTCGGCCATAAGACAGGTCTCTACTGCACCACGAGTAGTCTTTTCAACCGAATATATCATCGCATCGGGCAGTATCTCGCGGATTCCCTTATCGATTCCATATTCATCAATATGTTCCTGCCGCACAATCAGCGAATATTTCATCGGAGCACTATCTACCCTGACACTCTCGATGGCGCGAACAAACAGCGGCTTCCCCGCAAGCTCAATCAACGGCTTCGGCGTAGTCCATCCCGCATTGCGAAATCGACTCCCTTCTCCTGCCATCGGCATGATTATATGTAATGACCTCATAATTCTTCGTGAACTCTTTTGCCATCGCGTTTTATTATAAATGCTTGTGGCGAAACGACTGTTGTATTCGACGGAACATCTTTAGTGACAATCGCATTAGCTCCGATATTTACGTTATCTCCAATTGTAATCGGTCCAATAACAACGGCACCTGTGCCAATTCTGACATTATCGCCAATCGTTGGACAGCCGGGACCTCTCCATCCGATTGTTACATTCTGATTGGTCCAAAAATTCTTACCTATACTGTTAGCAGTTAATATACTTGATGTACCATGTTGGATATAA
>CAYTLU010000016.1:0-4549 GCA_964438665.1 uncultured Bacteroides sp. | reverse complement strand
TTGCCCTATGCCGAGAGTCAAGATGTCGCCTTCAACCTTGTCGGCATCAAAACATCCCACGGAGCATCCTGTCATCAGCGAAAGCTGGTTTCCGGCATCGACAATGGCATTGACCTGATAAAGCCCGAGTCCGCGGACAATGCGGCGCATCATCTGTTCCTGCGACGGACGATATCGGTTCGGATCTTTTCCGCATGCTTTATAGGCTGCGCGCGTGGCGGCGATTGCCGGATGCCGGGCTATGTCGGGAATTTGGAATGTTGCGGCTATTCCGGCGGCAAGGCGGTCGATCTCTTCGGCTTGCGCTGTCGAAGTGGGTGCATTTGTGACATCGGCTTCAATGATTATGGCGCGGTAGCCGGGGACGCGTGCGAGAAATTCGGGTTCTATCTTGACGTTCATGATTGGTCGTGAAGAGATTTCGCTGCAAAGTTAACGAAAAATGATGAAATTTAAGGTGGCGTGATGTTTGCCGGATTGTAGGGATTTTTGTAACTTCGCGGTGTTGTGTCGCGGCGATTTGTTGCTGCGGCCATCCAATGTGTGATACAGAAACTTAATTTCCACAAATAGATTACAAGACTTATGAGTAAGGAAAAGAAATTCTTGACTTGCGATGGCAACCAAGCTGCAGCGCATATCTCGTATATGTTCTCGGAGGTTGCTGCCATCTATCCTATCACCCCATCTTCGACAATGGCAGAATATGTCGATGAATGGGCTGCGGCAGGACGTAAAAACATCTTCGGCGAGACGGTTCTCGTGCAGGAAATGCAATCCGAGGGCGGTGCCGCCGGTGCTGTACATGGTTCGCTTCAGGCCGGTGCGCTGACCACGACCTACACCGCATCGCAGGGCTTGCTGCTTATGATCCCTAATATGTATAAAATCGCCGGCGAACTGCTTCCTTGTGTGTTCCACGTTTCGGCCCGCACAATCGCTTCGCATGCGCTGAGCATCTTCGGCGACCATCAGGATGTGATGTCTGTCCGTCAGACAGGCTTTGCTATGCTGGCTGAAGGTTCTGTGCAGGAGGTTATGGATCTGGCAGGCGTGGCACATCTCTCGACAATCAAGAGCCGCGTGCCGTTCGTCAATTTCTTCGACGGATTCCGCACCTCTCATGAAATACAGAAAATAGAAGTTGTTGAGCAGGACGACCTTGCTCCGCTCCTCGATCGTGAGGCTCTGGCAGAGTTCCGCTCGCGCGCTCTCAGCCCCGAAGCTCCGGTAGCCCGCGGTATGGCTGAAAACGGCGACGTTTTCTTCCAGCACCGTGAATCAAGCAACAAATACTATGAGGCCGTTCCTGAAATCGTTGAAGATTATATGGGCAAGATCTCGGCAATAACCGGCCGCGAATATCACTTGTTCAACTATTATGGCGATCCCAATGCGGAACGTGTCATCATAGCAATGGGTTCTGTCACTCAGGCTGCTCAGGAAGCTATCGACCATCTGATGGCTAAAGGCGAAAAGGTAGGTATGGTATCTGTTCATCTCTACCGTCCTTTCTCCGCAAAACATTTCCTCAAGGCTGTCCCTGCCACGGCAAAACGCATCGCAGTGCTTGACCGCACCAAGGAGCCCGGAGCAAACGGCGAACCGCTCTATCTCGATGTGGCAGAATGTTTCTACGGACAAAAAGATGCTCCGCAGCTCGTGTCGGGACGTTATGGTCTGGCATCCAAGGACACCACTCCGGCGCAGATCATCTCCGTGTTTGACAACCTCGCCCTTCCTGAACCAAAGACCGGTTTCACCGTTGGCATCGTTGACGATGTGACCTTCAAGTCGCTTCCTCCGGTGGAAGAAATCGCGCTTTCAGGCGAAAACACCTATGAAGCCAAATTCTATGGCTTGGGTGCAGATGGAACGGTAGGCGCAAACAAGAACTCCGTCAAGATCATCGGTGAGAATACCAAGAAATATTGCCAGGCTTATTTTGCCTATGACTCGAAAAAGTCAGGCGGCTTCACTTGCTCACATCTCCGTTTCGGTGACGATCCCATCCGTTCAACCTATCTTGTGACTACGCCTAACTTTGTGGCATGTCATGTTCAGGCCTATCTGCACATGTATGATGTGACACGCGGTTTGCGCGACGGTGGAACATTCCTTCTCAACACGATATGGGAGGGTGAGGAACTGGCCAAGAATCTTCCCAACAAGGTGAAAAAATACTTTGCCGACCATAATATCACGGTCTATTATATCAATGCAACAAAGATTGCGCAGGAAATCGGTCTGGGCAACCGCACCAATACCATTCTTCAGAGCGCATTCTTCCGCATCACCGAGGTGATACCTGTTGACCTTGCCGTTGAGCAGATGAAGAAATTCATTGTCAAGTCATACGGCAAGAAAGGTCAGGATGTGGTTGACAAGAACTATGCAGCTGTTGATCGCGGCGGCGAATACAAGCAGCTCCCTGTTGACAAGGCATGGAGCAATCTCCCCGAAGATGCAAAGGCAGAAAATTGTGACCCGGCATTCATCAATGAGGTTGTGCGTCCAATCAATGCACAGGCCGGCGATGATCTGAAGGTGTCAGCGTTCGTAGGCCGTGAAGATGGCACTTGGGAACAGGGCACAGCCGCTTATGAGAAACGAGGCGTTGCAGCATTTGTCCCCGAATGGCTCGAAGAGAACTGCATACAGTGTAACAAGTGTGCGTATGTATGTCCTCACGCTTCTATCCGTCCGTTTGTGCTTGACGCTAACGAAATGGCAGCCGCTCCTATGGCAGAAAACGAGACTCTTCCCGCAATCGGCAAGACATTTGCAGGAATGCGCTTTATCCAGGCTGTTGACGTGCTTGACTGTCTCGGATGCGGCAACTGCGTTGATGTCTGCCCGGGCAAGAAGGGTGTAAAGGCTCTTCAGATGAAGCCGCTTGAAACTCAGCTCGACGTTCAGAAAGAATGGGACTACTGTGTCAAGAATGTGGCGTCCAAGCAGGATTTGGTTGACATAAAGGCTAATGTCAAGAACAGTCAGTTTGCCACTCCTCTCTTTGAATTCTCAGGCGCATGCTCCGGTTGCGGCGAGACTCCCTACGTGAAACTTATCAGCCAGCTCTTTGGCGATCATGAAATGGTGGCAAACGCAACGGGATGCTCATCTATCTATTCCGGTTCTGTGCCGTCAACTCCTTACACCACCAATGCCAAGGGCCACGGTCCGGCTTGGGCAAATTCACTCTTCGAGGACTTCGCTGAATTTGGCTTGGGTATGACAATCGCCAACGAAAAGCTCCGCGCCCGCCTGACCGACTGCATGACGGCGGCTACCAATTGCTCCGATTGCAGTGATGAAATCAAGGCTCTTGCACAGCAGTGGCTTGACAACAGCAATGATGCAGTCATCACCCGCGAGGTTGCCGACAAGCTCATTCCTCTTTGCGAGGCATGCGGTTGCGATGTGTGCAAGTCGATCCTGACGCTCAAAGGATTCATCGTAAAACGTTCGCAGTGGATTATTGCCGGTGACGGTGCAGCTTATGATATCGGTTTCGGCGGTCTCGACCACGTGCTTGCATCAGGCAAGAATGTCAACGTTCTCGTAGTCGATACAGAGGTATATTCCAACACCGGCGGTCAGGCATCCAAGGCCACGCCGCTTGGTGCAATCGCCAAGTTTGCCGCATCGGGCAAGCGTATCCGCAAGAAAGACCTCGGTCTGATTGCATCGACCTACGGTTATGTATATTGCGCACAGATCGCTATGGGTGCTGATCAGGCTCAGACTCTTAAGGCTATCCGCGAGGCTGAGGCTTATGATGGTCCGTCGATCATTATTGCCTACGCTCCTTGTATCAACCACGGCATCCGTGCCGGCATGGGCAAATCGCAGCAGGAAGAGGCTAATGCAGTGGCATGCGGTTACTGGCATCTTTGGCGCTACAATCCCGCGTTGGAAGATGAAGGCAAGAATCCGTTCACACTCGACAGCAAAGAGCCTGATTGGGATAAGTTTGAGGACTTCCTCAAGGGTGAGGTTCGCTATGCTTCCGTCATGAAGCAGTATCCGGAAGAGGCCGCCCAGCTCTTTGCAGCAGCCAAGGCCAATGCACAATGGCGCTATAATAATTATCGCCGTCTGGCCCACCAGCAGTGGGGCGTTGATCCGGAAGCAAGCAATCTCCCGGGCTAACCGCGCTAGATAATAATACTAAAATAACGAGAGGACTCCATTCGCGGAGCCCTCTTGTTTATTCTGCCTATAGATAAAATGCCACGAAAAGGGGAGCGTCGGAAGGCGTTTCCCTTTTGATTTGATAGCTCTTGCATGTAGCGATGTTTTATTAGGATGAAGTTTTCGTTGAAATAGTTATCTTTGCACAAGAAATAGAAAAGATGAATGGAATGGAAACACAACGGATGGAGTGGGATCGGCTGATATGCGACAAACGATTCGGATTGGAGAAATATCACGACGATAAGCGCGGAGTGCGCAGCGATTTTTTGCGCGACTATGACCGGTTGGTATTTTCATCGCCATTCCGCCGATTGCAGAACAAAACACAAGTGTTTCCTCTGCCGGGCAG
>CAYTLU010000015.1:0-2965 GCA_964438665.1 uncultured Bacteroides sp. | reverse complement strand
TTCAGACAGACGCGGATGCCTGAAAAATTTTATAATGCTCGGATTCCGTGGCATAGACAATACGCGGGTTCTGAATTCTGACGCAGCAAGAATAAAGCGACCGGGATTCTGCATGACTATTCTGTCTGAAAAAACCCGGATCGTGGGATGAGCCGCAGCAAAGTAATCAGAATGTGCACAAAAGTTCACAAGGCCTTCGCGCAAACAAAATAATTGCGAGTTGTCTTCCGTACTGAAAATGTCAGGGCCCTCAACATATGGGGAATCAACAAAATTACGCAGACGGCGCATTATCAACAGAAAACTCTCCCATATGTTTTCCTGTTCCGGCATACGGTAGGTATATCGCTGTGTGGCCTCGGAATAAGATACACCCGGAATTTCCATATAGTCAATCCAGAAATTAGGCAACGCTTTCAATATGGAATCTCGTCTGCCAAACATCAGCAGGCTTCCGTATGAAAGTTTACCGGATGCCAACACAATGTTAAGTTTCCGGCAGAAAGCATCATCATCAAGAATCGGGTAAGACAATTCACGGTTATAATCACGAAGGAAACTGCGATATGACGCAATTGACTCTGCGTTTATATCTTCATATCCTGTGCCACAAACTTCCATTTCTGATTTGGAGCCAAATGCCGCATCCCTGACAATGGCATCTACTTCCAGATCAGAAGCAAGGACGTCACCGCTTCCGGATCTGATATAAACCTCTCCAGAACTCTTGATTGCGACCGGTTTGTGAGGCGATACAGGTATCTCGAATGCAAGTATTGTATTGCCCTCGATGTCATATTTGACAACACGGCATGAAACAAAGACATTAAACTTGGTTCTGGAACGCAGAGTGCCTATGATGTCCTGCTCCAATTTTTCAGCATTATTTACCCCTTGAATAATATAGTTCTTGCCATTGTCGGTAGATTTTTCCTTAACGCCAAGGATAATCCATCCGCCGGCGGAATTTGAAAATGCACTGACAGTTTCCCACATTGATTTTGGCAACCCGCCTGAGGAGTCCTTAACCTCAAAGTCGTCCCATTCTATATTATTTAGCCTTTGGAGCAGTTCCTCTTTGGTCATCTATGTCTTTTTAATGTACAAAGATAATGATTTTTATCCACTTATAGATGTCCTTATCCGATTTCGTAACATTTCATAACAAAGTTCATTAATCTTGGGTGGAAAGGTAAAAAAGGCTGCGCCTTTTTCTGACGCAGCCATTTGGTTTGAATTATGGATATGTAATTATGTGGCTAGAATCCGTAGCGGCTCCAATCAACGTTGCGCATGTCGCCGGTTGCTTTGAAGGCGGTGTGGAAGGCCAGCGAAGCCTCAAGCGAGTGAGGCGTCTGACCGGATTTGCCGAAATTGAGATATTCGTGAAGCAACTGACGATACATCGGATGGGCACAATTGTCAATGATGCGCTCAGCACGCTGCACCGGATCGAGGCCGCGAAGATCGGCAACACCCTGATCTGTGATGATCACATCCACAGAGTGTTCCGTATGGTCGATATGAGAAGCCATCGGCACGATGTTGCTTATCAATCCGCCCTTGGTGATTGACGGACAAGAGAATATCGAAAGATAACCGTTGCGCGTGAAATCGCCCGACCCGCCGATGCCGTTCATCATGCGAGTGCCGACAACATGCGTGGAATTGATATGACCGAAAATGTCGGCTTCAAGAGCCGTGTTCATGGCTATCACACCAAGTCGGCGGATCACCTCAGGACTGTTTGAAAGTTCCGACGGACGGATCACGAGTTTGTCGCGGAAGAAATCGATGTTTGAGAACACTTCCGACTCCATCTTGTCAGAAAGCGTCAGCGAACAAGTTGAACCGAACTTACATTTTCCCATCTTCATCAGCTCGATGACGGCATCCTGTATGACTTCGGTGTACATTTCAAACTGCGGAATCTCCTCTGCATCGCCAAGACCGAAAAGCACCGCATTTGCCACATTGCCCACGCCTGACTGTATCGGCAGGAATGATTTCGGCAGGCGTCCGGCACGCATTTCGCCGATAAGGAATCCGCAGACGTTGGCACCGATCTGGAGCGTCGTGTCATCAAGCTGGGTGAATCCCTTGATCCCATCGTAGGAATCGCTGTGAACAATACCGACAATCTTGTCGGGGTCGATCTTCACCGTAGGCGAACCGACACGGTCGCTCGGCTTATAGATAGGAATTTCGCGGCGATTTGGCGGATCCAGCGGCAGATAGATGTCGTGCATGCCATAAAGACCTTTGGGCAGTTTCGTGTTAAGTTCCAGGATCACCTTCTTGGCAAATTTGGCATAGGTCGGAACGTTGCCGACACCGGTTCCAAGAACTATTTCACCATTATCCATCACCTCACAGACCTCGATGATTGCCACATCGAGTTCTCCGTATGTTCCATAGCGGAATTTCTGCGCGAGTTCCGACAAGTGAAGGTCAAAATAATGCGTATCATGACTGTTGATGCGCAGGCGCAGATCCGGAGTGTTCTGATAGGGCGTGCGGCGGTTGATGGCATTTGCTTGCGCCAACGCACCATCGGCCCATTTGTTTGTCGAAGCTCCGGTGAAGATATTTACCTTAAACGGCCGGCCGGCTTCATGTTCCTTAACAGCCTTCTCGGCAAGAGCTGTTGTTACAACTTTCGGTGAGCCGGATGCGGTGAATCCCGACAAGCCCACATTGTCATCATGGTTGATCAGTTCGGCCGCTTCCCGCGGCGTCAATATAGGAAAAGCCATTGTCTAAAATGTGATTTTTTTTTATTTTTGCGCAAAATTACTTATTTGTGCGCAAATTCCCAAAAATTGTGCAACTTACAGTTGAATAAAACAGAAATAATGGATAAAAAACTATATATCGAGACCTACGGCTGCCAGATGAACGTTGCCGACAGTGAAGTTGTGGCCGCTGTAATGCAGATGGCAGGATATGAGCTGACGGACACGCT
>CAYTLU010000014.1:0-14061 GCA_964438665.1 uncultured Bacteroides sp. | reverse complement strand
ATGAGTTCTTCCGGTCATGGTCAGAGTGTTGTCAAGTCTGAAGATGATATTGAAAATTCCTGGCATATTGCTCAGGAAGGTGGTCGCGCCGGTGCCGGAAGGGTGATTGTTGAAGGCTTTGTCAAATTCGATTATGAGATTACTTTGCTTACGGTCAGAAGCATCTCCGGCACGTCATATTGTGAGCCGATAGGACATGTTCAGATCGATGGTGACTATCGCTATTCCTGGCAGCCTCAGGCCATGTCGCCACAGGCATTGGCGTCCGCTCAGGAGATTGCGAAGAAGGTTACGGACGCTTTGGGCGGATATGGAATCTTTGGCGTGGAACTTTTCGTGAAAGGCGATGAGGTTATTTTCAGTGAGGTCTCCCCTCGCCCGCATGACACCGGAATGGTGACTATGATTTCTCAGGATTTGAGTGAATTCGGGTTGCATGCCAGAGCGTTGCTTGGCTTGCCGATTCCGGCTATCCGTTTTTATGGTCCATCGGCGTCGAGAGCAATAGTTGTCGAGGGCGACACGGACAAGATTGAGATGGATAATCTGGAATCAGTTCTTGAAGAGCCGGGAGTGCAGATCCGTATTTTCGGGAAACCGGAAATTAAGGGCCACCGCAGGATGGGTGTGATTCTCGCAACTGACGAGACCGCCGAAAAAGCTCTGGAGAAAGCAAATAGGGCTTATGCAAAACTTAAAGTAAATGTCTTGGACAGATAGAGTCCCCTACCCGATTAAAACATTTTTTGAAGAAGCCTTCTATGCAAAAAGCAGCCGGAAGGCTTCTTCGACTTTTGTCACTTCCAGAATCTTGATATTGAATTTTTCCTTGTCGATGCCTTTCAGATTGTAGCCGGGAATGATAATGCGGTTCATGCCCAGCTTCTCCGCCTCGGAAATGCGCTGCTCTATCCGTGTCACTTGCCTTATCTCGCCGGACAGACCGACCTCTCCGGCCATACATGTGCCATGAGGGATTGCCATATCCACGTTTGACGACAATATCGCGCAGATGACCGGAAGATCCAGCGCCGTATCGTTGACTTTCAATCCGCCTGCAATATTGAGGAATACATCTTTTTGCGCAAGTTTGAACCCTACGCGCTTTTCAAGGACAGCAAGCAGCATGTTCATTCGCTTGGAATCGAATCCGGTAACGGATCGCTGAGGCGTTCCATAAGCCGCTGTGCTGACAAGGGCTTGGGCTTCAATCAGAAATGGTCGGATGCCCTCTATGGTCACACCGATAGCCATTCCGGAGAGCGGTTCGCTATCCTCGTTATGGCTTATAAGCATTTCAGACGGATTCGTGACTTCCCGAAGCCCCTTTTGCCCCATTTCGTAGATCCCCAGTTCGGAGGTGCTTCCGAAGCGGTTTTTGATTGACCGCAGAATGCGGTACATATAATGTCGGTCGCCCTCAAATTGAAGGACGGCATCTACAATATGTTCCAGAACTTTCGGTCCGGCTATGCTCCCTTCCTTATTGATATGCCCGATAAGAATTATGGGAACGCCGCTCTCTTTGGCATATTTGAGAAGCCTTGCCGAACATTCCCTGACCTGACTTACGCTTCCGGCCGCTGACTCGATGTCATCGGAAGCGATGGTCTGTATGGAATCGACCACAATGATCTCGGGACGAACGTTCTCGATATGGCTCATTATATTTTCCAGGGATGTCTCGCATGCGATGAGCACATTATCGCAGGCACGGCCTATTCTGTCCGCTCTCATTTTCAGTTGCACTGCACTTTCTTCACCTGATATGTAAAGAATCTTCCTGGAACGGATCGACAATATGTTTTGAAGCACAAGGGTGGATTTGCCAATGCCCGGCTCGCCGCCGATAAGCACCAATGATCCAGCCACCAAGCCACCGCCAAGCACACGGTTCAGCTCCTTGCTCGGCATCTTCAATCTGGGTTCTTCTGTCAACTCTATTTCGGAAACTTTCTGTGGTTTTGACAGATTGCGTTTTGACAGGGTTGCACTCTTGGTCGCTTTTGCTGTCACGCGTTCTTCTACCAATGTGTTCCACGCTCCACATGAGGGGCATTTGCCTTGCCATTTCGGAGAATCTGCACCACACTCCGAACAGAACCATACGCTTTTTGTTTTTGTTGCCATAGTTGTCGGGTTATTTTCTTCGGCGGAATTCTGACAATGTGATTGCTGTTGCGATCGCTACATTCAGAGATTCGGATGTCATTTCATCGGGTGGATAGGAAGGGATATGCAATCTTTCGGTTATAAGCCTCTCCACATCCGGAGAGATGCCTTTACCTTCATTTCCCATGACGATCACGCCATTAGCTGTCAAATCAGATTTATATATATCTGAACCGTCAAGGAATGTGCCGTAGATCGGGATATTCCTGACTGATGCCAATGTCTCCGGCAGATTGACATAATGAACCTTTACGCGGGAGATGGCTCCCATAGTGGCTTGCACAACTTTTGGAGAAAACACATCGACCGTGTCCTTGGAGCAGACGATGTGTCTTATTCCGAACCAGTCGGCCGTGCGTATGATGGTTCCAAGATTCCCCGGATCCTGTATGCAATCGAGGGCGATTGTCAACCCATCGGTCAGGATTGCCGGCGAAAACCCGCATTCGGGGATATTATATATGGCTATGACTTGCGGCGCTGTGGATAGTGAACTTATCCGTTCCATGTCAGCAGCGGATGCAGTTGCAATATCGCAATTGAATGTCATCCCGGCATGTCGGTCGATCCAATCCCCGGTAGCCACGATGTATGCGGGTTGGAATGCATTTATGGTGTCCATGACGCATTTCGTTCCCTCAGCTTTAAACAAACCAAGCTCGCGCCGATGTTTTCCGTTGCCAAGTGATATTATCTGTTTTCTGAGAGAGTTCGTCAGGTTCATTTGTCTGTATTTGTTATTTACTGCGAATTTAGCGAATATATTTCAAAAACTGCGGATGGGAAAGCAAAATTTTCATACAATCTTTGAGATTGAATAAAATGATTTGTTTTCGGTTCGTGGCCGGACAAAATTATTTGTTTGAGACATTTATTGATGGAGACATTGTGTGAAAGTTTTCCATTTTGAATAGCTAATATACTGTAAAATAGAAATATGATTATTTGATGGTGTGGCAAAAGTTTTCCAAAATAAAATTTTTGGAAAATATTTAAATGTAAAAATATTTGACTGTATGCGATTTTTTATATAGCTTTGCGACATAAATAAACGAAAAATAATAATATCATGATCCATACGGTAGTAAAGCGTGACGGGCGTGTTGTCGGTTATAACGAGGAGAAGATCAAGGCTGCAATCAGAAAAGCAATGTTGCAGACTGAGATGGGTGAAGATGAGGCGCTCATCCAAAAAATTGTTGACCGCATCGGTGTCACCGGTGATGAACGGATGACTGTTGAAGGCATTCAGGACAGGGTTGAGCTTGAACTGATGAACAGTCCGCGAAAGGAAGTTGCAAAGCGGTATATCGCATACCGTGATCAACGGAGTATTGCACGCCGTGCGAAAACGCGCGATATGTTTCTGGAAATCATCGAGGCGAAAAGCAACGATATCACTCGTGAGAACGCCAACATGAATACGGACTCCCCTGCCGGAATGATGATGAAGTTTGCCAGTGAAACCACAAAGCCGTTTGTTGACGACTATCTTCTCTCGGCGGAGGTGCGTGATGCTGTACGTAGCGGATATCTGCACATTCATGATAAGGATTACTATCCAACCAAGAGCCTGACATGCGTCCAGCATCCGATGGACAAGATTCTGAAATATGGTTTTATTGCCGGACACGGAGAGTCAAGGCCGGCAAAAAGGATTGAAACGGCCAGCATAATAACGTGTATCTCGATGGAGACCGCACAGAATGAAATGCACGGCGGACAGGCGATTCCGGCTTTTGACTTTTATCTCGCGCCTTTCGTCCGCTCGTCTTATATAGAGGAACTTAAAAAGACTGAGCAGGTGACCGGCGAGGATCTGTCGGAATATTATGATGAGGAATTATCAGATTATGATAAAAGACCTTTGGACGGACTGACAGGAAAGGCGCGATTAAAGCAGCACGCAATGAATATGACTGTTGATCGTGTCCACCAGTCGATGGAGGCCTTTATCCACAACATGAACACGATCCATTCCAGAGGTGGGAATCAGGTGGTTTTCAGCTCCATAAATTATGGAACCGACACATCGGCCGAGGGACGTTGCGTGATTCGGGAATTGCTTAATTCTACGTATGAAGGCGTCGGGAATGGGGCAACGGCCATCTTCCCGATTCAAATCTGGAAAAAGAAGCGCGGTGTCAGCTATTTGCCGGAAGATCGCAACTATGACCTGTACAAACTCGCTTGTAAGGTTACGGCACGCCGTTTCTTCCCTAATTTTGTCAATCTGGATGCCACATACAACTATCATGAGAAATGGCGGGCAGATGATCCTGAACGATATAAATACGAGGTTGCAACAATGGGATGCCGCACGCGTGTGTTTGAGAACCGTTATGGCGAAAAAACATCAATCGGGCGCGGAAACATCAGTTTTTCAACCATCAACATTGTCCGCATTGCAATTGAATGTATGATGATAAAAGACAAAGAGGAACGGATTGCCAAATTCTTCTCGAAATTGGATCAGATTCTTGATATTACGGCAAAGCAACTTTGTGACCGTTTTGATTTCCAGAAAACCGCATTGGCAAAACAGTTCCCGCTTGTCATGTCGCGCCTGTGGAACGGAAGCGATACTCTACGACCGGATCAGACCATTGAAAGCGTGATCAACCAAGGCACACTCGGCATCGGCTTCATCGGGCTGGCGGAATGTCTTGTTGCGTTGACAGGCAAGCATCATGGAGAAAGCGAGGAAGCGCAGGCTCTGGGTTTGAAGATTGTATCACACATGCGTAGCCGCGTCAATGAATTTTCCGAGAAATACAAACACAACTTTTCGGTGCTGGCTACTCCCGCAGAGGGGCTTGCCGGCAAATTCACGCAACGTGACCGAAAGAGCTTTGGAATCATCTCCGGAATCACGGATAAGATCTACTATACAAATTCGAATCACGTGCCTGTTTATTATCATTGCTCTCCACGCCATAAGGCAGAAGTTGAAGCCCCATATCATGAGCTGACCGGCGGCGGACACATCTTTTATGTTGAGATCGATGGCGATGCAACTCATAATCCAAAGGCTATTTCTGATATTGTTGATCTGATGGATCAATATAACATCGGTTACTGCTCAGTGAATCATAATCGAAACCGTTGCATGACGTGCGGATATGAGGACGCGTCAGAAAATCTTGAAATATGCCCCAAATGCGGCGGATCGCAAATTGACAGGCTTCAGCGCATCACCGGCTATCTTGTCGGAACAACCGACCGATGGAATAATGCGAAACTTGCCGAACTCAATGACCGCGTTGTACACAAATAGATGTCAGACAATTTAAATACAATAAGGGTAGTCGATATTGTCGATGGAACTACGGTGGATGGTCCTGGATTCAGGACCTCCATCTATTTTGCAGGGTGTTCGCATCATTGTCCGGGTTGTCATAACCCGGAAACATGGGCGGCTGACTCCGGTGAGGACATGACTTTCGATGAGATTCTTGAAAGAATCGTGTATAATGACTATGATGTAACATACTCTGGAGGCGATCCATTGTTTCAGATCGATCGGCTTATTGCATTGTCAAAGCATATAACAAAGCTCGGGAAACATATATGGTGCTATACCGGTTATGATTTCGAGGATATTGTAAAAGATCAGTCGCTGTCGCGGATTCTGCCATATGTGGATGTTATTGTTGACCGTCGGTATGAGCAGGATAAGCGTGACACTGTCAACCTGCTTTTTCGCGGTTCGTCGAATCAGCGGCTTATAGATGTCGGGGCGTGGCGTGAGCGTGGTGTTATCGCAGAGTGGACGTCAGATTTTTAAGGCTCACGGACCGATATAGGCCGGGATTAATATTGGAAATATATGAACGGCATTATATCGCTTTGCCGCATCTGAATGACGATCAGGATGACAATGGCAAGAACTGCTGCCTGAAAAATCAGCGGGATTGAATGATATGCGGATTTTAGTTTGGCAGTCCATCGTTCGGGAGCGAAATGCATCAGATATGCTCCAATCATGACCAGCACAATTGCGAGATAGCCTTCGATGAACTGTGGAGCGATGTCGGCATGAAAATTTCCTGTGATTTGTGTCCACATCTCTTTTACGGAGTCAAATGTTCTTGCGCGGAAAAACACGAAACTGAAAGCAACCAGATTAAATGTGATGAGAATATTAAAGGATTGTCTCCACCATTTTTTCCGTTGGCTTTCGTCCAAGACAGGCATAATCCCTTTTATCATCTTATGACCGCTAAGGAACAGACCTTGAAGGCCTCCCCAGATCAGAAACATCCATGACGCGCCATGCCAAAGCCCGCCGATAACCATTGTCGTTATCAGGTTGGAATGATGCCGCACTGCGTTGCAACGGTTTCCTCCCATCGGGATATAGACATAGTCGCGCAACCATGTTGATAAGGATATGTGCCAGCGATGCCAGAATTCAGTGGGACTTTGGGACTTGAACGGCGAACGGAAATTATCAACAAACTGATATCCGAGCAGTAACGCTATGCCGATTGCCATATCGCTATATCCCGAAAAGTCGCAATACAATTGGATGAGGAATCCGTAAATGCCGATGATCACCTCAAAACCGGAATACAATGACGGATTATCGAAGATGCGGTCAACGAAGTTACCGCTTATGAAGTCGGCAACGACCACTTTTTTAATAAGACCGCACATTATCAGAAACAGACCTTCGCTGATCATGGCCTTGCTTGCTGTCGGATCGGCTTCTATCTGAGGAAGCATGTCTTTTGCTCTGACAACCGGGCCGGCCAGAAGCGGCGGGAAGAAAGTCAGATAGAAAGTGTAGGCCAAGAAATCATGGCATGCATTGATGTGCCCTCTGTAAATATCAACTATATAACTGATGGATCGGAATGTGAAAAAGGAGATGCCGGCCGGCAGGATAATGTCCAATGCATCAAATTCGGTGTTTGTGATATTTGCAAATGTCTCATAAATGAGATTGAAATATTTGAAATATACAAGCATGCCGACATTAATGATAATATTTAATGTCACAATGGCTTTTCGCTTCCATAGTTTCATGCATCTTTCCAACCAGATTCCCAAAAGATAGTCGGATATGCACACACCGAGAAGAATAAAGCAATATTCAGCGGATGATTTATAGTAGAAGTAGAGAGAGAACGCTATTACAAAAAGGAACTTCGCAGTGCGGAATTTCCTAAGCAATTGGTAAATGACAATAAATATTGTAAAAAGGATCAGGAACAGCCCCGAGTTGAAGAGCAATGGGTTGTTCGGATCGAATTTCAATACATCGATAAGTTTTTCCAGACTTAATGAGCTATCGGTCATGTGAAAGATGTTGCAATAGGGATGATTTTACTTATTTTGTATTTTCAAAGGCCGATTTAAGGGCTCGATACATCAATTCTCCTTGGAGTCTGTATCCTTTAAGGCTGTGATGGACGCGATCGCCGCTGAACAGACCGGAATTAATCCATTTGGATGAAGCATTTGCGCCACCGGCTACGGTGTACCAGTCATAAACGGCGATATGATTCTCTTTTCCGTAGTCAATGATTGCATTGCGGACTGTTGATATGTTTGAATTGGTCTTGAATGAACGGACACGTTTGTAGGCATATCGGCGTCTTTTGCGTTTTTTCTTTTTTGTACGGACTTTGACCGTTGTATAGACAGAGCGTTGACATTCCATCGGAGTTACAAGCAGGATTGTCGCCGCCGGATTATTCTTTTTTATGTTTTCCACAAGGCGGTCTATCGACTTTTTGAGCCGATGTTTGTCAACAATCCCGAATGCCTCGTTTGTTCCAAGCGACAATATGACAAGGTCCGGATGGAGCGGTGCAATCCCCTCTCCTACATTGCCGATGCGATTATAAATGTCGTATGTGGCACCGTTATTGCCGATTGTGTGATAGAACAATCCCGGTCTTTTGCCGGACAATGCAGCTCCAAAAACAGTCAGGTCTCCGGCTGATTCAAAATAAATCCGCGCGGCATTGATATCTTTGGTCAGGTCAATAAATGTATAGTCTTGTGATGGAGTGGCAACAAAAGGGATTGCATTGCCATCGGCATCCGTAACTGCGGTGACAAAGAATTGGCCTTTATGGAATACGGTTATTGATGAAAACGGATTATAGTCTTCTTTTTCAGACGTGCTGACCATGAAATTCGAACTGGCGGTCACCGGCGTGATGGATGTTCCGGTGAAGCCCATTGTCCTGGACCATGTCTGATTCATGAGCTTGACAGCGTTCCAGGCTTGTGTGCTGGAGAAGGAATAGTCATGAGGCTCGTTTGTCCCGCTGAGTTTCAATGGCGAAATAAGGCCTCGGCCTGCATTTCCATAATCAAACTGCAAGTCATCCCTGATCTCTCCGGTTGCAAAATCAGCTTGTAAATGACTGTCGCCGATATGAACAATGGATACCGGTATGTTTGCTGAATTTTTTATGTCGGCTCTGATTTTTGACCAGTCAGACCCATTGAAATCGATATGATTGTTTTTTAGCTTGATGTAGGATGGAATGGAGATGTCTGAATCAAAGTCAAGCTCATCAATCACCGGGTTCTCTCTGGCCGCTCTGTCATCGATGTCGGCGGAATCGGCTTCAAGATCCTCTGAAATATCATCTTCATCTGCATCATTCTGTCCGAATGCATGTATGCACCCGGACAGCAATGCTAAAATCAATATGTAATTTCTTATCATTTATTCAGATTTAATTGAATTGCATTGAAAAGAGGTGTTGCCAGTTGTCGTCCCCCTTTGTGGTTCAGATGGACGTAATCTGTGTTTGCCCAACCGTTTCTTACCCATGTGACGATGGCATCTTCACCGCCCATTGCCTCACGTGTGTCCCAAAAAAGGCATCTTGAGCGCCGGGCGGCTTCTCGTTGGGCAGAGATCATATATGGTGCGCCGGTCATGGAATGTACATCCGTGCCTCTTTTGGATCCGCGGTCGCCGATACCCATCAATAGGATGTCGGCATTTGGGAAACAGTCACGGACATGAGCTATGACAGCTTCCATTTTTTTGCCGTAGGAGTCAAAGTTGGTCTGCTTGGCCGACATTGCATTTATACCGAATTCAAGAATGATCAGATCATAGTTGACAAATTTTGTCATCTGTGAACTGATTTCCGGATTGATTTTTCCCAATGTGACGCCGGAAAAACCTCGCGAGGACATGCAGTCAACATTTACGCCGGCACTGTCGGTCAACCAAACGCCAAGTCCGATAACACTCTTATTGGAAACTTCAACGTCAAATTTGTCAGTAGAGCCGTTAACGGTGATGCATTGAAGGCTGTCAGAGCCTTCTACCCGGAAAGTCTGGGCTCCGCTTGATGTCGTAACCTCTATTTCTGCTCCTTTGGGCGCGAAAAACAGAAACTGCGATTTGTTCCATCGGTCACCACCCTTGTATGTATCTGTGCCTTTATATGTTGATTTTGTCGGAGAATTCAGCTTATAGTAATGTTGTGTCAGGCTCATGTATTTTCCATCGAATTTACCATTGGCCGCCACTTCTTTCCATCCTTTTCCGCCGCTTTGAGCCACACTTCGGCGAAATCCGGGGAATGCAGAATGCATGTTGACATATCCGACACCTGTCCCGCCATGTTCGCTCTGCATGAGCTCGCGCAGATCCTGAGTGAAGATGTCGCCCTCGATATAGCTGTCGCCGATAACTGCAATACGCCCCATTCTGCCATCTTTTATTGCCTGGCGAAGTTTTTCAAGTCCATGCCCTGATTCCGTATAGTCTTCGATTATCACCTGATTTCCCTCTTTGTTGGGCTGTATTGCGATAAGCGGTTTTTCGCCGGCAGCGACACCCGTCGTGTCTATCGCCCTATTGTCAATTTCAATCTCTTCATTCAGCATCGGGTCGATTGGCGTTGCGCTGATATCGGTCTCTTCAGGCAGCCCAATGTTTAATATGTCGCCGAACAGATTGATGTTGCTCATTTTGCCATTGGTCCATTTCGACAAAGGCATATACTGCATGCCAATGAGCAAGCCCAATGTCAAAAAGATAATTAAAACGATTCGCCAGACGGATGTTTTTTTAGAAGACATATTGTATATTTTATTTTTCTGTTACTGTTTATGATTGAAGAATACGTTCTAATGTTCTGATTTTTAATTTCGCTTCTTTCCATTCTTCTTCCGGATTGGAGCGAGAGGTTATTCCTCCGCCGCCATACAGGTTATAGCAATACGTAGGAAATATACCGGTGTTTTGTTCTTGTGGAACTGACATGGCAGAACGCAAGTTGACATACAAAAGGACCTTTGTCGGATTCTTTATTCCAACGAATCCGCCGTAGCAGCCTCTGATATGGGATTCGGTCTCAATAATCTGCTGATAGGCGCGTTCGCGCGGCCACCCGAGCAATGCCGGTGTCGGACTCAGATCAGGGATCAGTTTTGCTATATCCACATCTCCGGCGGCTGAAATATGGTGGCATAGATGCGTGACATTGCCAAATTTAATCTCATCAACCTTGGGCGCATCCACAATATTGCAATGCTTGTTCAGGACGCTGACAATGTGTTGCGTCACCAAATCATGTTCTATAATGTTTTTATCGTCCCAGTCTGTTCCGGAAAGTTTTGACCGGCGTGTGCCCGCCAATGACATCGAACGGAGTTTCTTATCATCATAGTTATAATCCAGCAGCAATTCCGGAGAAGCACCGATCCAAATACCTGATTCCGGAGTAGAGTATAGAAAACGGAAACATTCGGGATGGCGATTGAAATATTTCTTTGCAAGTTCAATCGGAGAGACCGGAGATGAGAGTTTTACAACGTGGGAAATAACGGTTTTTTCATCATCTCCGTTCAATTCCGAGATGATTTTTTTAATCTGAGCCTGATAGACTACATAGTCTGTCGATTTTTGCAACGAAGGCATGAGATTCTCGTTGGCAATAGGAAATGATTCGACATCCAATTCCATAACATCGCGGGCCGTCAAGTCCGGTCGGATTCCATAGGCATGCAGTCTGTCATCCAGTGAAAAGAAATTGAACAAGAACCCATTGAATGTATTGAAGTTGCTGTCGTCAAGAATCTGAGTGCCATGTGACAGTCTGGAGTCCGAGGCAAAGAAAACGGCGTCTTTCTCGCTTGGAAGAATGTAGAGCGCGAATGACAGCCCAAGTCGCTGGGCTTTTTTTACTGCGGTTGCTGTTTCTTTGCTAATCATATCGCTATTCCGAGATTTTTCCCATTAATTCAAATGGTAGAGCATCAGTAACCGCTACAGTATAGAAATCTCCAATATTCAGTCGGCAAGATTTTTCTATCAGCACTTCCGGATCAACTTCGGGCGAATCAAATTCTGTGCGTCCGATGTAATAATCCGGCTCTTCGCGGTCGATGATCACACGCATTGGTTTGCCCACCTTTTTCAATTGGTGGGCCATTGAAATTTCTTCCTGAACCGCCATTAGTTTGTCAAGGCGTTCTTGCTTGACTTCTTCAGGAATGTCATCTTTGAAATGCTTTGCTCCATAGGTGTCTTCTTCCTCGCAATAAGCGAAGGCTCCCATTCTTTCAAATTTTTGCTCATTGACAAATTCCAGAAGTTCGTCAAACTCCCTTTCGCCTTCTCCGGGGAATCCGACCATGAGGGTGGTCCGAATGTGAATTCCCGGGACGCGTTTGCGTATTTCCTGAAGGAGTTCCCTGGTTTGTTTGCCGGTTATATGCCTTCTCATATTTGACAACACATTGTCTGACACATGCTGGAGCGCAATATCCAGATATTTGCATACGTTAGGTCTGGCTGCCATGACATCCAACAGATCCATAGGGAATTCGGATGGATAGGCGTAATGAAGCCTGATCCATTCAACTCCATTGACAGACGCTATCCTATCAACAAGAGATGCGATGCGGAACTCACCATAAATATCCTTCCCATAGCTTGATAGATCCTGAGCTATGACATTGAACTCTTTGACCCCGCGAGACACCAATGATTCAACTTCTTCAATGATATCTTCTTCGGGTCGGGAATGATAGCGTCCGGTGATCAGCGGGATAGCGCAGAATGAGCAGAAACGGTCACAGCCCTCTGCAATTTTCAGATATGCATAGTGGCGAGGGGTTGTTATCACTCTGTCGAATGAGGCTGTGGCCGGATATTCATGCAACAGGTCGCCGACCATATTGATCCAGTCTTTTTTGCCATACCATGCATCCACTTGCTCAATTTCCGCCGGGAGTTCTTTGCGGTATCGCTCTGACAGGCATCCCATGACAATCACCTTGTCGGTCAGTCCTGTTTCCTTTGCTTCTGCCGCTTCAAGAATGGTATAGACAGATTCCTCTTTCGCATCTCCGATAAATCCGCATGTATTGATTACGGTTATATTGGCCTTACAGTCAAACGGCTGATTGTGAGATAGCGAAAAGCCGGCATTTTCAAACATCTTCATCAGCCGCTCGGAGTCTATCAGATTCTTTGAACAGCCAAGCGAGATTATATTTACGGATTTTCCAGCCATCAGCCTATCTGTCGCCAAAAAGCGATTCAACAAATTCACGTTTGTTAAACACTTGAAGGTCGTCGATGCCCTCCCCTAGTCCGATATATCTGACAGGAATCTTGAATTGGTCGCTGATGCCTATAACGACACCGCCTTTTGCCGTTCCGTCAAGTTTGGTTATCGCAAGCTGATTGACCTGAGTCGCAGCAACAAACTGCCGCGCTTGCTCAAAGGCATTTTGCCCTGTGCTTCCGTCAAGCACAAGCAATACTTCGTGAGGCGCATCAGGGACAACCTTCTTCATGACATTTTTAATCTTTGTGAGCTCATCCATGAGCCCCTTTTTATTGTGTAAACGACCGGCTGTGTCGATTAAAACGACATCCACGCCATTTGCCTTTGCACTTTGGAGCGTGTCGAAAGCTACAGATGCCGGATCAGCTCCCTGGCGTTGTTTCACGACAGGAACCTGAGCGCGTTCGCCCCAAATATCGAGTTGCTCTGTGGCTGCTGCACGGAAAGTGTCGGCCGCACCCAACATCACTTTATTGCCAGCCTTTTTAAATTGCATGGCCAGTTTTCCGATGGTTGTTGTCTTGCCTACGCCATTCACCCCGACAACCATTATCACATACGGCTTTTTGTCTGCCGGAACAGTAAAGTCATCATCGTCGGAATCGTTATTGTTTTCAGCCAAAAGGTCTGTGATTTCCTCACACAACCATTTGTTAAGCTCAGAAGTGTTGATATATTTGTCGCGTGCGGCGCGATCCTGAAGTCTGCGAATGATTTTCAGAGTCGTGTCAACACCCACATCGGATGTTATGAAGATTTCTTCCAGTTCATCCAGAAAGTCATCGTCGATCTGTTTTTTCCCGGCAAGAGCGCGTGTTATCTTTTCAAACACACCGGTTTTGGTGCGTTCGAGTCCCTTATCCAGAGTCTGCTTTTTTTCTTTAGAAAAGAATTTAAAAAATCCCATTTGGATTGTCAGTTTCAAATTAGCTTACAAATTTAGCTATTTTTTTTGGCATACGAGCTGTAAGCAATGTCAAAAAGAAATAAATAAATATTGCCAATTATGCAACGAAGCGCAATCATCTGTGATATAAGGTGAGTGCGCTTCGTTATGTTTATATTTTATTTTGTCTTAGTCTGTCTGTATGATGAGATAGTTGGCAGCATTCCAGAATTTTGTCGGATTCTTTATGTTGAGAATCTTGTTTCCTTTCTCATCGGTTGTCATTGAATATGTATCTTCCGGCTGATTTGTAAGGACTTTTGCCTTTTTGCTGTAAAGGGGAATTGATGTAAGAGTCCGTTTGTCGGCAACAGTGAAGTAGGAAGATTCATAATCGCCTTGCATAACTTTGGTTTTGCGAAGGAAGCCTGTTGTTAT
>CAYTLU010000013.1:0-20019 GCA_964438665.1 uncultured Bacteroides sp. | reverse complement strand
AGTCAACACGGTTGGAATTATACGTTTTATCAGAGTGGTTTTCATACTATATGTGGTTGATGGTTTATTTCGTTTTTGTCTGCAAGAACAGTTTTTCGGGCGTTTCGAGATAGACTCGGTAGATTTCCTTGTGTCCGCCGGTCACCTTGCATCTGGCTTTGTCTGTGCCTATAGTCTCTTCGACCTTGACCTCTCCGATTTTTCGGTAGAGAGTCCGGCCTCTGACGGAGTGCCGGAACACAACGGCAATCTTGTCACCTTTCCCGAAGCCGTCATCATATCCTACGCCGGCTATCAGCTCTTTTGCTTCATCGTCCTTGACGATTGTGATTTCATCTATTTTCCCTCGCTCGATGAATTTCGACAAGACAGTTTTAGCGGCCTTTTTTGCAAGTCTTCCTACAAGACCGGTATAGGCTTCCTCGAATGAATCCGTGGCTGCCACCTCTTCGGTGATCACTGCGGTTGCAATGGTGTTGTTGTCGCTTGTCCTGATTAGCGAAATCGTCAGAGTGCCTGTGGCTATATAATTGGTATAGTCGTCATTCCGTTTTGTCCTGTATTTGAGTTGAGAGAGGTTGCCTTCCACAATGTAGTCAATTTCGCTGGTGTCAATCGCATCTCCGTAGCCTACTTTGCTCCCATCAAAGATAACGAACCGTGGGTCGGCTATCAATTTGATCACCAACTGTTGGACATCAGTCTGATTGCTTGAGCTGACCGAATAGAATCCATTGCTGCCGAAGCGGTTGACCAGAATCCGGTATGTGTTGCCATCGGCCTGCGCTTGAAAGCACACCGCTGTCAGCAGCATGGCAAACAGTAATTGTCGTAGTCTTTTAGTCATAACGTATTAATTATATCATCAGGCCTTCGGCTTTTTTCAGTCTGGACCACTATTTTATCGGGCTGTTCATTATAGAAATTCATTATTTTCTCATGGCCGTCAGTCACTTTGCAGCGTGATGCCTCCTCGCCTTCAACTTCGGTTACTTTTATTTTACCGAGCGTTCGAAGTACGGTTTTGCCGGCGATCACGGATATTCCTTTGACCACAAGCGATTGCCCTTTTTGAATGCCGTTGTTTGAACCGAGAGATATGTAGAGTTCCCGGGCTTTCTTCCCATCGGCCAGCGTTATTTCAAGCAGTTCGCCTTCAATCGGCAATTTTTCGTTGACAAACTGCAATACCTTACGCATGCTTTTGTCAATTGAAGATTCGATGGCCTCATCACGGCTGTTTTGGCCGTAGCCATCGGAAGCGAATGATTTCGATGCATGCACCGTTTTGTCACTCAGACGGATGATTTTCAGCGTAAATGGGATTTTGTACTTGTAGTTATAATTCAGAATGTTGCTATCTTCATTTTTATTAGTTATCGGGAGTTCGACATATTCGCCTATTTGCAGTGACAGTGAGAACTCCGCCTCTTCGCCGGTAGCGGTGTTCCCATCCAGCAATCGAATGAATCCGACATCTCCGAACGCTTTCATCACTTTCCCGCGCAGCAGTTCGGCGTATTGGCTGCTGCCCAGACAGGAGACTTCCGGATCTACAATAACCGTGTGCTGCGCATGTGCCGATCCGGCACATGCGAGCAACAGGATTGAAGCAATGTATTTCACAAACTTTTTCATGTGTTATCGTTTTTAGAAACAGTCAACAACTTCTTTTCCTAAATCTTTAGTCGATTTGCCGAGATTCTTGGCTGAATCCCACATTCCTTCGAGAACCCATTTTGCCTTATTGCATTCCCAAACATATTCAGCTCCGACCTGAGCCCACCATTTGCCATCGCCGATAAGCCCTTTTGACGGTCCTTTGGAATATACGGTCAGCTGTGTCGGATCTTCTTGAAAAGCTTCGTAGATCTTGTCGCCGCCTTTGTCAACTTTGCAGATGGATATTTCATCACCGAGATCCTCTACTTTCAGTTTGCCGATAGGTTTGTTCGGCTTCTGAACCCCATTCTCGTCAATGAGTTTTGAATCCGGCAGATAGACCTCAAAGCCTTGTTTGGCTGCTGCTCCATGTTCACTGCCGACAGCGACACTGACAACAGCGGCTTTGTCCTTTTTGGCCTCTTCTATGCTGAGGAGCTGGCCTTTGACAGCAAATGCTTTCCACACGCTGCGCTCTATTTTTTCAGGAATCCAGCTTAATGCTGAAAGTGCTGCCTGTTTCTGGTCGGTGTATGAGGTCAGAACCAACGAGCTGTAGGCGGTTACCGCTTGTTTGTATTCCGGTTCGTTGGTTTCAGCATCATAGACATTGGTTGTCATCCAAACTTCGGCATTGTATTTAGATGTGCCATCGGCTTGCTTCAGCGGATAGGAACAGATGGAGTCAATTGTGCATTGGAAAACAAGATCAGCCTCCGCACCATCGTTTGATTCGTCAAGCAGGTTGACTGTCGGGAGATTGGAAAGTCCTTCAATGATGCGTGCATGCACCTTCTCAATGTCGTTCGCACTGACATTGTTGCTTTCGGTTGGTTTTACGAGTACGTTTTTCTTCTGAGCAGATACGGTCAGAACCGAAATTAATGCAATGGCGGTTAGTAACGATTTCAGGTTAATGCATTTCATGATGACGGTTGGTTTATTTTTGTCGAACCCGACTCCCCAAGGCACGCGCTATACGTGTTTAAATAATGTGAAAGACGTGGGAGTCCTCACCTGTTGCTCATCCCACGCATCCGGGCTCTCGCATTTGGATTTAAGAGATTCGGATCCGCCGGCACAAGCGTTTGGTAAACGCCTTATCAATATATCATACACTCTGCTACCTCCGGTCTTTATCAGACCTTTCATCGCAGATCACGGCAAATATAATGAATTTTAAGTTAAAATGTCCTTATAGTCTGCTGTTAAATTTACTGTGTATCAAATAATTAGGGATTTCCCTAATTAACAGATAGGGATTTCCCTAAATAAATAGCGGCCACACCTGAAATTGGTGCAGCCGCTAAAATGGCAATGGAATATTTTTGTATCTTCAGCTTTATCCGCCGAAGTTGTCGTAGTGGATGTTTTCGGGCTCTACGCCGAGGCTGTCAAGCATTTTGTTGACGGCATTGCTCATCGGGCCGGGACCGCACATATAGTATTCGATGTCTTCCGGAGCTTCATGATCTTTCAGATATGTGTCGTAGATGACCTGATGTACAAATCCGGGAGTATATTTCACTCCGGCTGCATCGGCTGCCGGATCGGGACGGTCGAGAGCGAGGTGGAAATGGAAGTTGGGGAACTCTTTTTCGATTTGCAGGAAATCGTTGAGGTAGAACACCTCATTCAGCGCGCGTGCGCCATAGAAGTAGTGCATTTCGCGGTCGCGGGTGTTGAGCGTCTTGGTCATGTGCATGATCTGGGCTCTCAGCGGAGCCATGCCTGCTCCACCGCCAATCCACATCATTTCTTTCTTTGAATCGAAGATCGGGTGGAAGTCGCCGTAAGGTCCGCTCATCAGCACCTTGTCGCCCGGTTTCAGCGTGAATATGTAGCTTGACGCAATGCCGGGCATCACATCCTGGAATCCCACTTCGGGTTTGGGTTTGAACGGCGGTGTGGCAATGCGCACTGTCAGCATGAAGCGGTCGCCTTCAGCCGGATAGTTGGCCATTGAATAGGCGCGTACCGTTGTCTCATCGTTATGGCATTTGAGGGCGAAAAGCCCGAATTTTTCCCAAGCCGGAAGATATTCCGCCCCGATGGAGTCTTTGTCGATGTCCTTGTCGTAGTCCATAGAGTAGGGCGGTATCTTGATCTGGGCGTATGATCCGGGAATGAAGTCCATGTGTTCGCCTTCGGGCAGCGCCACGATAAATTCTTTGATGAATGTCGAAACGTTTTTGTTGGAAACTACCGTACATTCATATTCTTTGATATCAAGCACTGATGCCGGAACGGCAATCTCCATATCCTCCTTCACTTTGACCTGACAAGCCAGACGCCAGTTGGCTTTCATCTCCTTGCGGGAGAAATGAACGGTCTCTGTGGGCAGAATCTCGCCGCCGCCGCTAAGCACTTGCACTTTACACTGTCCGCAACTGCCTTTGCCGCCACACGCCGATGGCAGGAAAACATTGCTGTCGGCCATAGTGGAGAGGAGCGGTTTGCCGGAGTTTGCCTCAACATTGGTGTCTTTGTTGATGGTAATGGTGACTTTTCCGGTGTGGACAAGATAGTGTTTGGCGGTGAGGAGCACGGCGACCAGCAGAAGCGTTATAAGCAGAAATATGCCGACTCCGGAAAGAACTGTCAGAGTTGCGGGAGATACGGCCAATATGATGTTGTATGTCATGGTTGGGTTGTGTTAGATTTTTATACCTAGGAAACTCATGAATGCGATACCCATCAGAGCGGTGAGAATAAAAGTGATGCCAATGCCGCGGAGGGGCTTGGGAATGTTGGAATAGGTTGCCAGTCTTTCGCGGATGGCGGCAATCGCTACAATGGCCAGCAACCATCCGAGTCCCCAACCGCCGCCTGCGCAGATAGCGGTGAACACGCTGCCGAAATCACGCTGCTGCATGAACAGCGAGCCGCCTAGAATGGCACAGTTGACTGCAATCAGCGGCAGGAAGATGCCTAAAGATCCGTAGAGTGACGGACTGTATTTCTCAACTGCCATCTCAACAAGCTGCGTCATAGAGGCAATGACGGCGATGAACATTATGAGAGAAAGGAAGCTCAGATCAACATCGGCATATTCCGGTCCGAGCCATGTCAATGCGCCGGCGCGAAGCACGTAGGTTTCGAGCAGATAGTTGATCGGCAATGTTATGACAAGCATGAATGTGACCGCCACACCAAGCCCGAATGCAGTCTTGACATTTTTCGATACGGCCAGAAATGAACACATGCCCAGGAAATAGGCAAAAATCATGTTGTCGATAAATATCGAGCGTATGAATAGATTCAGATTTTCCATCTTGATTATTCTTGATTAGTTCGTTGGTCGGTTATTGTCAGTCTTCCTGAAGATCTTTGTTGCGAAGACGGTGGATCCATATTATGCATGCAACCACAATCAGTGCCATCGGGGGAAGAATCATAAGGCCATTGTTGAAATAGCCGTGTTCGTAACACCAGTCAGGCACTACCGGGTAGCCGAGCAGAGTGCCGCTTCCGAGCAGTTCGCGGAAAAATCCTACGATTATCAGAATGAATGCATAGCCGCAGCCGTTTCCTATGCCGTCAAGAAACGACGGCCAAGGCTTGTTGGCCATAGCAAATGCTTCCAGACGGCCCATCAGGATGCAGTTGGTGATAATCAGGCCTATGAACACTGAAAGCTGTTTGCTGACATCGTATGTGTAGGCTTTTAGAAGCTGGTCAACGATGACCACCAGTCCGGCAACGACAACAAGCTGTACGATTATTCGGATGTTGGTCGGGATGGTGTTGCGCAGCAACGATATGATCACGTTGGAAAATGCGAGTACGGCTATAACCGAAATTCCCATCACTATGGCAGGTTCTAGCTTTGCTGTTACGGCCAGCACCGAGCAAATGCCCAGCACCTGCACTATGACAGGGTTGTTCTTTGAAAAAGGGTTGAACAGGACGCTTTTATTACTTACTTTCTCTGCCATGACTATTTAGAAGTTAAGTTTTCCAGAAATGATTTGTAGGGAGAAAGGCAATTGTCTATCATCGAGCCGACACCTTTGCTGGTGATGGTTCCGCCGGAAATTCCGTTGACATAGTCCTCATTGCCTGCAGGCTTTTGTCCGGCCTTGACAACGGCGATAGGATGAAATTCTCCGTCTTTGAACAGGTTCAGACCTTTGAATTCGTTGCAGAATGCCGGTTTTTCAATCTCGGCGCCAAGTCCCGGGGTCTCTCCTTGGTGGGCAAAGAATGCACCGTAGATTTCCGATCCGTTTTCATCAATGGATATATAACCCCATATCGGGCCCCAAAGTCCTGCTCCGTAGGCCGGCAGTATGTATTTTGTCCCATTGTCGGTTTCGCAGACATAGACCGGCAGCTTGCGTTGGCCGGCGGGCAATTTGACTTCTTCCGCGATGTTGATGTCGAAAGCCTTGCCATCGATTTCCTGACCTTTATCGTTGACAACCATCTGGCGGGTTATCCGTTGGTTGAATATCGATGCGATATCGCTGTCGCCTGCTGTTATGTTGACGGATGCAAGGATCTGCTTCATTTTATCGGCGTTGGCATTGGCCTCCTGCCGGTCGCGCAGCGAAAGGGATGTGACGGCCAGAGCCGTTCCTACAATCAGCACCAGCACTATGATATAGATTGTGGTGTATATGTTGCTTTGCTTGTTCATGATTTTTGGAATAATTGCATTCTAGTTATGAGATTCCGGAAGATCAGGCTTTTGACCGCAATCGGCGTAGTCGGCCATTGATGTTGGCCTGAACAACGCAGTAGTCGATCAATGGTGCAAGCGCGTTCATCAGCAGGACGGCAAGCATTGCTCCCTCGGGATATCCGTTGTTGTAGATTCGGATCAGGATGGCTATGACGCCGACCAAAAATCCATAGATATATTTTCCCAAGCCTGTGCGAGCGGCAGTCACCGGGTCGGTGGCCATGAATACGGCGGCAAAAGCGAATCCACCATAGACAAGCTGGTCGATGGGCGACAGCATTGATGCCGGATACAGGTCGCTTGGGAATGTGTTTGCAATCCAGCCCATGAAGAGTCCGCCGGCAAACACTGACAGCATTATGCGCCAGCTTGCTATGCCGGTCAGCAGCAGGATGGCGGCTCCAATCAGGATGCACAGGGTCGATGTCTCTCCAAACGATCCCGGAATCAGACCCAGAAAAGCGTCCCAAGTGCTGACCGGATTCCCGATGGCGTTGGTGATCTCCGCGCTTCCGGTTGCGATCTGTCCAAGCGGCGTTGCTCCGGAGATGCCGTCGGCATAGACCACGTGGCCTCCCAGCCCGAAGATAGGTTCGGTGGCGATAAATGCGTTGTCGCCGCTCATTTGAGCCGGGTAGGAGAAGAATAGGAATGCGCGGGTCACGAGGGCCACGTTGAAGATATTGAATCCCGTTCCGCCGAATACTTCCTTGACGAAAATCACAGAAAATGCGGTTGCAACTGCCAGCATCCAGAGGGGTGTGGTTATCGGGCAGATAAGCGGAACCAATATGCCGGTGACAAGGAATCCTTCCTGAATCTCTTCGCCGCGCCACTGCGCAACAACGAATTCTATTCCGAGGCCGACGGCATACGTCACGATGATTCTTGGCAGAATGGCCAGAAATCCGTAGGCCATAATCGGCCAGAAATCAAGCGGAGTGCCTGAGCAGATGAAGTTTTGGTAGCCGGTGTTGTACATTCCGAAAAGCAGACAGGGAATGAGCGACAACACGACTATGATCATTACGCGCTTTGAGTCGATAGCGTCATGAACATGCACGCCCGATGTCGATGTGGTGGGCGGCGTGTAAAGAAAAGTCTCGAAACCTTCAAACACAGAGCGGAAAGCAGACAACTTACCGCCGGGCATGAAGTTGGGCTTTATTTTGTTGAGGTATTTTCTTAGCATGGCTTGCTTATGTTGTTACTGTTGATTATATGGCTTCCAATCAGGTCAGCTGAGCTCTTTGCGGAGATAGTCAAGCCCTTCGCGGACAATTTTCTGGAGTTCGAGCTTCGAAGGATCGATATATTCGCATAGTGCGAAATCGGCAGGGGTCACTTCATAGATTCCCAAAGCCTCCATCTTGTCGATGTCGCGTGCCAGAATAGCTTTTATAAGATATTCGGGGAGAATGTTCATGGGCAGTACTTTATCATATTCTCCCGACATTATCATGGCTCTGCGGCCGCCGTTCAGACGTGCGTCAGGCGCGAATCCTTTTTTGCCAAACAGTTTTGACAGGAAGGAGCGGCTCTCACTCATCTTTTTGGGAGAGAGAGATGCCCATCCCATGAACTCATCGACATCATCGCCTTCCGGAATTACGGTCAGCTGCCGGTAGGGATATCGGAGAAAACCGTCCTGCCCGACTGCAACTCCTGTCAGTACGTTGCCGGAAATTATGCGTTGATGATGATCGCTCTCTTTGACGCGGCCATCGATCAGTGGCTTGATTTCCGCGCCGACAACGGTTGAAAGCATGCACGGCTTGTTGACTTCTGAGCCTGTCAGGGCAACGGCCGTTGTCCAGCTGCAATGGCCGGTCTCGGCTACTTCGCCAATTTTGGCCAATGTCTCTACATCAAGCAACCAAACGGTGTCGCCTTTGTTGACCGGTGCAAGGTTTGCGGCCTGAATGCTTGCAAGCCCGGCCGGATGTTTCCCTTTGAATTCTGCTATGCATATGCGGCTGTCGGTTTCAGCTTCCTTTCCCCACAAGCCGGCAGTCGAGGCAATGTCGTTGACACCTATATATATGTTTCCATCGGTCAGTGTCAGCAGGGCTTTGATGCCCGACTGAATCTGTGCGGTTTTTGCCGACACCCGATCAATGAGCGATGTTGCAAGCGGTGCGCTGTCAAACGCTGTAACAAAGATGTCACGAGGAGTTGCTTCTGCATCAGGCACGATATCATAGGGGAGCTGACGCATCAAGACCCAGACGCCGGCTTTCATCATAGCCGCCTTGAGCGATTCGCGGTTTTCTGCCGGCTTTTCATTCTTTCGGGCTTCTGCATTCCGGCCATCGGCGGTGATCGTCACGCGAAGAATCTTGCGGCGTTCGCCTCTGACAACCTCTCCGATAGTTCCGCTGACCGGAGACACAATGGCAATTTCGGGGTGCAGCTTGTCAGTGATAATCGGCTGGCCTTCAGCCACGCTCTCTCCCGGTTTTGCAGCCACTTTTGGCGTCAGTCCCGGGAAATCATCGGGCACTATGGCAACCCTGTCTGTTTTGATTGAGACGCATTTCTCACCGCTTTCAACTGCGCCCTGAAGTGTCAGGTTCAGTCCGCGGTGTAGGGTGAAGTTTTTATACATGGTGCTAATTTTAACTTATGAGGAGATATCCAAATGCAAAGTTATTTATAATATTTGATAAAAATTAAGAAGTGGTGTTGAAAAAATTGTTTTAGCCCCAATATTTCATATGAAACATAATTTTTACATATCTTTTTTTGGAGATTGGAAATTTTATCAATACTTTTGCGATAATGTTTATCTAGAGGATCGCGTTATCTTCGCCGAACATTGGAATTTTTTGACCGGAATTTAGCCCGGACAAGAGTGTCTAAGACCCGCAAGTCTAAGGCGTTTATTTGAATTTTTTGGATACTTAAACATATTTATAATAACCATTAAATCATTTTTAACAAATCAGTAATTATTAATTATGGAAGCTACAAAGCCCATTCAGCCAAAGGCTCAGCCGAAGGCTCAAAAAGCAACCCCCGCAAAGAAAAATGTGAAAGGTATTAAGAATGCATTCTTAGTTATCGTCATTTGCTTCGTTGTTGCCGTTTTCTTGTTCCTGTTCTTCTTCGGGAACCCCGGAAACTTCGATCCCGAATCGTTCGAAGGCGCTACTGCCAAATGGACTGTTTGGGGTATTGACAAAGCTCACCCGATCAACCTTATCGGCACAATCTTCAAAGGCGGTATCATCGTGCCTGTTCTTCAGACTCTCTTCTTGACTGTTATCGTTCTTTCTGTTGAACGTTGGATCGCTCTTTCTAGCGCAAAAGGCACCGGCAGCACAACCAAATTCGTTGCCGCTGTTAAGGCTTGCCTTGCCAAGAACGACATCGCCGGCGCTCAGAATCTCTGCAAGAAACAGAAAGGTTCAGTAGCAGCAGTTGTTGCAGCCGCTTTGGTTCGCTATGAAGAAATGGATAAAAACACCATCCTTTCTAAAGAGCAGAAAATCGCTACTCTTCAGAAAGAAGTTGAAGAGGCTACCGCTCTCGAAATGCCGGCTCTCCAGCAGAACCTCCCCATCGTGGCTACTATGACCACCCTCGGTACTCTCGTCGGTCTTCTCGGTACTGTGATCGGTATGATCAAATCATTCCAGGCTCTTTCTAACTCAGGCGCTCCTGACTCATCGGCTCTTTCAACCGGTATTTCTGAGGCACTTGTGAACACCGCATTCGGTATCGCAACCGGTGCTTTCGCTGTAATTTCTTACAACTTCTACACCAACAAAATCGATAACCTCACTTACGCTATCGACGAAATCGGTTTCTCGATTGTCCAGACATTTGCAGCAACTCACTAATTTCCATATTACACATTAATTAATAATAGAATAATTTAGGTAATATGGGAAAAGTAAAAATAAAAAGAAAGAGTACCCTCATCGACATGACCGCGATGAGTGATGTGACTGTTCTTTTGCTTACTTTCTTCATGTTGACATCAACTTTCCTTCAGAAAGAACCGGTGATAGTGGAAACACCATCGTCAGTGCAGGAGCAGAAAGTTCCGACATCAAATGTCGTGAATGTGCTCGTCAGCCCTCACGGAGAAGTGTTCCTTAATGTTGCCGGTGAGGCTGACCCTGATGCATCGGTGGCTTATGCCAAAGAGCAAAACCCCGATATGGATGCAGCTGATCTCCGCAAGGAAAAAGGTAAATGGGCTTCGGATTCTATCCGTCAGGAAGTGATCCTCCAGGCTCTTAACGATTACAACGAAAATGCCAGAACTCCGATCCAGTTCACAAGAGATGAAGTGGTTCGTCTGGCAAAACTCGGAACAATCGGTTTTCCTTTCGCCGACATCAAGAAATATCTGGAACTGTCACAGGTTGAGCAGGACAAGATCTTCACAGAGTTCTATAAAATGAGCGATGAGGAGAAAGAGGCTTACAATAAGCGTAGAGATGTGGTTCGCGTCGGTATTCCTATCGATGTTGATCATGGCCACACCAATGAGTTCCAGCTTTGGATGCGTGCCATCAAGAAAGTGGCGCAGAACAACTATCCGAAGCTTAACGAGGCTCTTACAAAAGGTGAGGGTATTGCCGTCAAGGCCGACCGTCGCACCGCTTTTGACAAGATGCATGTCGTGCTCGATAATCTCCAGACTCTGAAAATGACCCGCTTTACTTTGATGACTGCACTTAAAACCCAAGATCAGTAAACATTATGGCACAGATTGATCAATCCGCAGGTGGCGGAAAAAAGAAAAAAGGCGCTCAGAAGAAGATGCCGATCCACGTTGACTTTACGCCGATGGTGGATATGAACATGCTTCTGATCACATTCTTCATGCTCTGTACCACAATGTTAAAGTCGCAGACATTGAAAATAGCGCTTCCAACCAACGAAAAAGTTTCTAACGAACAGAAAAACCAGGCCGGTGAATCTCAGGCCATCACATTGCTTCTCGATGTAGAGCGCGATGCTAATGGCAACCCGGTTGAAGACTCTTTCGGTAACAGAAAAACCATTATCTATTACTACGAAGGATCTCTGAAAACCGATGAGGCCGGCAATCCTCTCACTGAACAGTTGAAGACCGAAGCTTTCATTGGCAACAAGGACAATGTTCAACAAGGAATACGTAAAATCCTCCATGACCGCAACAAGGCAATTATTGCCGAAGTCAACAAGCTGAAGGAGAAATGGCGTAACAATGAATTCTCTCAGGACGATGAGGAAAATCAGCGTCTTTATGAGGAGGCAGCCAACAAGGCTCGAAACAATAACGATTTGAAATATCCTATCGTTATGATCAAGGCCACTCCTGAAGCTACTTGGGAAAGTGTCATCGGAGCTCTTGACGAAATGAGTATCAACGAAATTTCGCATTACCAGCTTGAAAACCTTAACAATCAGGAACGCAAACTGCTCAAACTCCCGCTCGAAGAGGAAACTCCTGCAGCCGGAGCCGCCGCACCTGCAGCCGGTAAATAATTGATGAATGATATATATTAACCAAAAATTCTAAAGAAAAAATGGCAAAAGATGTAGATCTTTCATCAGATGAATGGCGCGACATAGTCTTTGAAGGCAAAAACAAAGAGTTCGGCGCTTATGAAATGCGTAAAAATTCACCGAAACGCCACAACCTGGCCATGATTGCCGTTGTCGTGTTTATCCTTGCGGTGTTTGCTGCTTCGCTGCTTGTCAGTGAGGTCCTCAAAGAAGAGGAAAAGCCCAAGGAAAACAAGGCTCAGGCTGAAATGGCGGTTTATGAGGAAGAAAACATGGAAGAGGAAATTCCCGAAGAGGAAGCCTTTGAAATGCCCGAGGAGGAAATCGTTACTCCGGAGGAAATCCTCTCTACCGAAAAGGTGACGGAAATGGTGATCCTCCCGGATGATAAGGTGACTGAACCTCCAAAGGACCAGTCGTCTCTTCAGGATAGTGAAACTGCAGCCGGTGCTGCTGACGTTGAGGGTACAACCGACAATATCATTGACACCAAGACTATTCAGGAAGATGTCAAGGTAGAGCCGACACCCCCGCCGCCACCACCAGCTGATGACAACAAGATCTTCCAGACCGTGGAACAGAATCCTCAGTTCCCTGGCGGTGAAGCTGCCCTTCTGAAATGGGTTGCCGACCATCTCCGCTACCCGAGCATCGCTCAGGAAAACGGTATCCAGGGTAAAGTAACCGTTCAATTCGTCGTTACCAAGACCGGAGCTGTTGGTCAGGTTAAGATTCTTCGTGGCAAAGACCCCGAATTGGATAAAGAAGCTATCCGCGTGGTTAAGTCGCTGCCGAAGTTCACTCCCGGTAAGATGAATGGACACCCGGTGAATGTATATTACACCCTGCCTATCACATTCAGACTTCAGGGCGTTTAATAGACAAATATCGAATCTAAGTAAGTTCTTTTACGGAGACTTCCCGCCAAGCGGCGGTTGGTCTCCGTAAAATTTATCTGATGAAGTTTGTCAGGCCTCTCTAATCATTCGGAGAGTCTGGCGTTATGAAGAGTTTTTAAGCTGATAGAATGGCAATGAATGATGCTTCAATTATTCAACTTGGAAATGGATTGCGACTGTTGCATATCTATAATCCGGGCGTGACCGTCGATTATTTCGGTGTGGCTGTCAATGCCGGAAGCCGTGACGACCCTGATGGGAAGCATGGGCTGGCCCACTTTGTTGAACACACTCTGTTCAAGGGCACACAGCGAAGACGTTCATGGCATATCATAAACAGAATGGAGTCGTGCGGAGGGGAGTTGAATGCTTATACCACGAAAGAGTCAACCACGGTATATTCCGTATTCCCTTCCGGAAATCTTCTGCGGGCTGCGGATTTGATAGCCGATCTGGTGATGAATTCATCTTTTCCGGCGGATGAGCTGGATAAAGAACGTGAGGTTGTGGCCGATGAGATAAACTCTTATCTTGACATTCCTTCCGAGGCGGTGTTTGATGATTTTGAGGATCTCTTGTTCAAAGGTTCACCGTTAGGCCACAATATCCTTGGCGATGTCCGGTCGCTTGAAAAATTCGACACGGATATGTGTCGGGATTATCTCAGGCGTCTTTATGTCGCTTCAAATTTGCTTGTGTTCTATTCGGGAAGCGAACCGGCTGATAAGGTGTCGCGAACGGTGACAAAACATTTTTCCGCCATGCGTTGTGGCGATGCGGTCATGTCGCGGACCAGACCTTTGCCGGCGGAACGCTTCGAGGTGACGAGGGCTATTTCAAATCATCAGGCGCATACTGTGATCGGCACATCTGTCTGTGACATGTTTGATGACAGACGGTTTGCGTTTTCTGTCCTTGTCAATCTTCTTGGAGGGCCGGGGATGAATTCGATGCTGAATGTCGCGCTGCGCGAGAAGCGCGGTTTGGTCTATTCAGTCGATGCTTCAGCCACGTTGCTTTCGGATGCCGGTATGTTTGGCATATATTTCGGTTGCGATCCCGCCGACACAGCCCGCTGTCGGCGGATAGCGTTGGATATTATAGGCCGTCTGGCATCATCACCGCTGACGGAGCGGAAATTGTCGATGGTCATCCGCCAGTATATCGGACAGATGAAAGTGGCGGCTGATAATCGTGAGAACACGGTGCTTTCACTCGCTCGTCAGGTATTGTACCGCGGGCGGATAATCCCGCGCGAACTGACGGTTGAACGGATCAGATCGCTCCGTCCGGTTGATATCATGGATGCGGCTGCTATGATTGCGCCGGATCGCCTGTCATCACTTACGCTTTGTTAACAATTATTTCAGAAACACAATATCCGGGCGTGTTGGCATATTGCTGATTATTTCCTAATTTCGCGTGGTGTTAGACTACGGTCAGATGAGGATAGGCGATATAGATATTGGTGAAAATCCTGTGATGCTTGCTCCGATGGAGGATGTCACGGATCGCTCGTTCCGCCTGATATGCAAGGAGCAGGGGGCGGATATGGTCTATACGGAATTCGTGTCGGCCGATGCGTTGATACGCAACATCGCGGCAACTACGCGCAAACTCCATATCGACGAGGGGGAACGTCCGACTGCCATACAGATCTACGGCCGTGAGCCGGAGCCGATGGCAGAGGCTGCGAGAATCGTCGAGGCTGCCAATCCGGATGTCATCGACATAAATTTCGGTTGTCCGGTGAAGAAAGTGGCGGGAAAAGGTGCGGGAGCAGGCCTGCTGCGCGATATCCCCAAAATGTTGGAAATCACGAAAGCGGTTGTCAATGCCGTCAATATGCCTGTCACTGTCAAGACGCGATTGGGCTGGGATCATGATTCCAAAATAATTGTTGAATTGGCTGAACAGTTGCAGGACTGTGGAATAAAGGCTTTGACCGTTCACGGCCGCACTCGCTCTCAGATGTATTCCGGCGATGCTGATTGGGAAATGATTGCGCGGGTGAAGGAAAATCCACGCCTGACAATCCCGGTGATTGGCAACGGTGACATTACAACGCCGCAGCGCGTTCGGGATGCGTTTCATCGTTATGGCGTTGATGGCGTGATGGTCGGGCGGGCATCAATCGGCGCTCCGTGGATATTCCGGTCATTGAAGGCGGCTGCAATGGGGCTTGAACCCGATGAGCCATCGGTTGGAGAAAAATTTATGATGCTCCGTCGCCAGATCCGTGAAAGCATCGACCGGATCGATGAATATCGAGGCATTCTGCACATCCGGCGTCATCTGGCTGCATCGCCGCTGTTTAAGGGGATTCCGCATTTCCGCGACACGCGTATCGCTATGCTGCGTGCTGAGACGGCGGCTGAATTGGATGAAATATTGAGCCGCATCGAAAATGAAATTCTGCCGGCATTAAATAGTGAGAATTCTGATTGTCAATCTTGATATACTTGTCATTATGAAAAAAATAACCATAGTCTTTTTGTTTGCAATATCGTTTCTGTTGGTTCATGCTGCTGAAAACGAGAATCCCTATCATCTTAATTTTGCGGAATTCGATGAATTGAAGGTGGTTGACGGTATAAACGTTGACTATATCTGCGATGCTTCAAGGGCCGGAGATGTTGAATTCTACGCAACGAAGGAGTGTGCTTCGGCAGTGATGTTCAGCCATTCCGGATCCCGACTGACAATTGAGCTTGCGAGTTCGGAGACGCCCTATCGTAATCTGCCGACAATCAAGGTCTATTCAAAATATCTCACAAACATCAGCAATGAGGGAGATTCGCTTGTAAGGGTCATGTCGGTGGCTTCAACGCCGAAATTCTCGTGTCGTGTGATTGGAAATGGACGGTTGTCAATAAGAAATATCGAGGCCACTACGGTCAATGCTTCGATCCTTTCAGGTCATGGACTGTTGTCGATTTATGGGAAGACTGATCAGGCTAATCTGAAAATAACCGGGACCGGTACGATTCAGGCAGATGAACTGAAAGCGGATAAAGTAAGTTGCACATCGGCCGGAACAGGAACAATCACATGCTATCCGACAGAGTTGTTAAGTGTCGGCGGCCTTGGCGGAACGGTGCAATACCGTGGCCGGCCGGAAGTGAAAAAGCGATTCCTGACCAGCGTCAAGATCGTCAGTCTCGATTGATTTAATCCGCACCCCTTTAAAATCACCTGTATGGCAGGAGCGAGGCCGTGCCTCGCCCGAAAGCATAATCGCAGATCAGGCATGCCTGACCCACGATTATGTTTTAACGAGATATTTAGTTCTCTAACGAAAATTTGCCGGAATTATCTTATACATATCGATACCATACAGTGAAACTACCATCGTTAGCATATTCAACATGTATTTCGAAATCCCGATTCTTTTCCAATAGGGTGGCAAGCTTCATTGCAACCTTAATGGCTCCGGATTTATCTTTGCCTCTACCACCAACAATCCAACCATTACCTTGTGGCGCTCGTGAAACAGGCGTTTCTTCACGAACTATCACGTCAGCAAGGGCGTTGAAGAGTGCATAGTCTTCAGCAGACATAACGGTGAATTCATCAGTGGAAGCATCGTATATGACATACGAGTCTCCGTCTGTTTCGTTGTTGTGAGAAGCAATAACATTGGAAAGAATATCTCCAAGACGAGTATGTTCAATGGTGGGTTCTTCCTGATTTGGGATCTGTGGCTCCAAATTATTTTGGCATGAAGTAAATCCCAATAGGGAGATTCCAGCCAATGCGATGGGAATAAATTTGGATAGTTTCATAAGAATCTAAATTTGATGGTTAATTAATTATAGTATCTAGCCGTATAAAGCTAATCATTCTGTATCAGACGGCAATATTTGAAAATTCACTTTTTATCGTTTGGTTTCTTTGTTGACTCTTCTTTTTCAAGTAGTCCTTTCTTCTGGAGGAATCTGACAACGATTGGAGTGAAAATACCTGCAACTATGCTTGGAATGATTATGCTTATGAGTATAAATTTCATGTGCCGTTTTATAAAAATTTAGAAATCAAATAGTTGTTTCGAATGATGTTTTACGGTTGTTGTTTGTTATGTGATAATTGTGTATAATTTGTTGTGTTGTTTGGATGCAGTCAAATATACGACATATATTCGACAACGTCAACTATACAAAGTATATTCGACAAAAAAAATACCCCCACCTTCCCCTATCTGGTAGGGGCGAGACCGTGCCTCGCCCGAAATTGGCATCGTTGGTGTCACCGCGTGACAGGCATGCAAGTTCAAAAAGATATCCAGCCGATGAAATGCCGGAGTATGGATTCTCCGTTTGAATAAGGATAGGGAATAAAGCATACGGCTGCGAGCAGAGCGAGGAAAGCTATTGCTATGATTGCAATGCCCCAGCGTACTAATGACGATGGAATCTCGCCAATCAGCTTGCGTACTTTCTCAGAACGTAGTTCTATCCTATCATGTGTATTGTTTGATGTATCCATTTTAATTTCCTAATTCAAGCTGGTTCTTGACCAGGTTGTAATATGCACCTTTCTTCTCTATAAGTGAAACGTGGGTTCCTGTTTCAACCACTTTGCCTCCATCAAGAACAATGATTTGATCTGCGTTCTTGACCGTAGAGAGACGATGTGCCACCACGACCACCGTTCGCCCTTTGTAGAATTCATTGAGATTCTCTACAATGGCTCTCTCGTTTTTTGCATCGAGCGCATTTGTCGCTTCATCAAGGAATATGAAATCAGGTTTTTTATAGACAGCCCGAGCAATCAGGATGCGCTGCTTCTGTCCTTGACTCAGGCCTACGCCATCGCTCCCAATCAGTGTGTTATACTTCAAAGGAAGCCCCATAATATAGTCATGTATATTGGCAATTCTCGCCGCATTATTAAGGCGTTCGATGTCAATATCACCATCATCAACAGCAATGTTGCGGGCAATGGATTCCGAAAATATCACACCATCCTGCATGACAACTCCGCAATGCCGGCGCCACCATTTGAGATTATACTCGTTGATGTTTCTGCCGGCTATTGAAATCTCTCCTGACATCACCTTATAATAACCAAGCATCAGTTTTATCAATGTAGTCTTTCCACTACCTGAAGCTCCGACAATAGCGGTGACTTTCCCTTCCGGAATACAGAAAGAAACATCTTCTATAATTTTCTTTAATGCGTGTGGATCATATTTGAAATCAATATTGCAGATATCGATTGATTTTTCCGAGCGGAAGGATGTTGACTGATTTTCATTTGTCTCCTCATTCTTCCCTTCATGGATTTCATTGATTCGTTCAAGCGAAATCTTGACATCCTGCAATGAATAGATAAACGACATGAACTGTTCGATCGGAGAATTGAGTTGTCCGATAATGTACTGCACTGCGAGCATTGCCCCAAGGGTCATCTGCCCTTTAATTACAGCCGTAGCCGCAAGAACAGTTATGACGATGTTCTTTACTTCATTGATGAATATGGAGCCGGCTTCTTGTGTCTGTTGCATTTTTTGCACCCGCATCTGAACGACAAACATTTCAGCCTGTGTGTCTTCCCACTCCCATCTTCGGCGCTGTTCACAATCCTGAAGCTTGATCTCTTGCATTGACGTGATGAACTGGTATGTACGGTTCTGGTTGATGGCCTGTTTTTCAAAAAGTTCATAGTCGAGAACCTTACGCCTTTTTAGAAAAGAGGTGATCCACAGTCCGTAGCAGATACTTCCAACCGCAAAAATTCCAAAGATAAGAGGATTGTAGATAAATAGAACTATGCCGAAAATCACGAAACTCAGAGAAGTGAAGACCACGTTCAGAACCTGTCCGGTAAGGAAGTTCTGAACACGGCCATGATCTCCTATCCGTTGTAGAAGATCGCCCATCAATTTTGTGTCAAAAAAAGACATCGGCAGCTTCAGCAGTTTGATGAAGAAATCGCTTACAAGAGAGATATTAATCCGCATTGAGATATGAAGCAAAAGCCAGCGGCGGATAAAGTCAGTGGCTGTGCGGCCGATGACAATCATCAGTTCCCCCAAAAGGATAAGCCAGATAAAGCCGATATCCTTATGCTTTATGCCTAAATCGACTATTGCTTGCGTCAGAAAAGGCATTATCAACTGCAAGATGCATCCGAGCAGAAGACCGAGTATAATTTGAGCGAAATATTTCCGATATTGCTTTATATATCCGAATAGAAACCGAAAAGATCTTTTTTCATGAACAGGTTCTGTCCCATAATTGTAGAACCTTTCGGTGGGTGTCAGTTGCATTGCGATTCCACATGGCTTCCCCTCAGCCACTGAGCTGATCCAATGGTCTTCAAATTCCTTTTTTGTATAAGAAATCATGCCCTTTCCGGGGTCGGCGACCTTAAACTTTTTGCCGTTTTTCTCCATGCCATACAAAACGACAAAATGGTTTTGATTCCAATGTAAGATGCAAGGAATATCTATTCCCTGTAATTCTATGGAAGTTGTTTTTCCACAAACCACATCAAATCCAAGGTCTTGTGCTGCATGATATATACCTAGCAATGAAACACCAACTTTACTAGCCTGACATTTTTCATATAATATAGCAGGCGTAATATCCTTCCCATAATAATTACAAATCATCTGGAGGCAGGACGCACCACATTGCATGGAATCTTTTTGCTTACTAAATTTTAATCTAGGTTTAACAAACATGAATATACTTTTGCTAGTAGTTTGACATTCGGTCTTCAATAGATTGATTGCTATTCTTTCGGATTGTCCACGAAATAAGAAGCCACGGTCGAAGACTGGCACTTTTAAATAGCTTTTTGGTCTCAGATGAATATTCGCCTTGGTTAATTAGTGTCTTTTCGGTTCTTGTACCCCAAAAATAAGGTAATCCAGCAGAAATATAGAGACTTCTGGTTGCTTGCCATGCAATTTGTATATGAGCTATCAATGGATTTATGTATTTGGTGCTACTGATAGCAGTATATGATTTGTTTTGCCATGTTACATCTGTATAAATGAAAAATTTATTGAAATCCCATCGAATGTTTCCTCCGAGTTCCACTATATTGTTGGGACTTTGGTGTTGATATTTTTCCTGTTGAAAGGACAATTTTAATGAGGCGCTGATGTTGCTGTTGCGAAAAGTTATTATACCACCTGTTTTAAGGTTGTGCCAATAACCGTTGTTTCTATATGATTGGATGGAATAATCTCCTTCGTTGGTTACAAATTGCTCAATCATATTTCTATATTGATAGTATTGAGCAAACACTCGA
>CAYTLU010000012.1:0-4344 GCA_964438665.1 uncultured Bacteroides sp. | reverse complement strand
CTATAATATAATCTTTGAATATATTATAGCGAAAATTGGAATATTGCCCTAAATTACACAAGCCGTTTTAGGCATATAAAGAGAAATACATCAACAAGTCTTTTCTATCACAGGACCTGTCTTGGAAATACAAAGAAACCCACAATATCATTTTGTGGGTTTCTTTGTGTAATGTTATTTTGTTTTTATAACCTCTGCTGCCGTTCGTTTGAATTGCGGCATGGCCTGTCCGATATCGGCATTGATATATGTCGGATCGCATACGATATAACGTTTGCCGTCAATCGTCATGTAATCGCCATATACCTCCGTGTCGAAACATACAGCTGTCGCCAAATGTCCGGGGTAGTGAAGCAATACCACATCCAATCCCAACAGTTCTCGAACAACTATCGAATACAAAATCGCCCTGTCTTCGCAGTCGGAATATGGATAGAACAGCGTTTCGTCCGCGAACAAAGGCCGTTCTTCACCGAACTGCTCGTCGTCGGTCGCATACTCGAATGCCGTCTGGACAAAATGCAGCAATATGTTGGCTGCCTCAGGTTTATTCTTACCGGCTATGGAATTGCGCAATGCGGGATATAGCTGCTCTTTTGCCTGTGGGCTTAACGAGGCATTGGAATAGATATCCCAACTACTGCTCAACGGATAGTCCTTATAGAAGGTTATCAAACCTTTGTTTACAGAAACATCTGCCGTCAACTCCTTGTTGTGTTCGGATTGCAAATAACGCGGAGAGGTCCTGCTGACAGGAAGTGCCGGCTGTTCAGTAATTCGCAGCGAGAATTCCTGCTCTTTCGGAAATTCCCGATTGAACACATTGACCGATGTTTGTCCCAGCGATGAATCGACAAGATAATAGTTCACACCGTCTATATTTAGATACGGATATCGATAGATTGTGTCTTTCGACGGCAGCAGCAATACCAATTTATTGCCTGCTCGTGCGATGCGCACCTTATATCCCGATTGTGTGAGAATATACATCTGCATCAGCCTCGCCTCGTTTATCTGTGACGGCGAGAAGAATGCAGTGGTCATCTGCTCGACAAAGCGCACATAACCCCAATCGGGCAAATGCAGTTTGTCCCGATAATTCATGCATCGCGCTATCGCAGGCAGATATTCATCTGACGACAGCACCATCCAGCCGTCGGCAACCGCATTTTCAGTCGCGTCTGTCAATGTAAACCGATGCCGGTTTTCGAGCGGGATTTCGCATTTTGCGCCGTAGAACGTAAATGCGAATACGGGCTTGTCGGACTTGACGGGCCGCGGGGCGGGCGTGTCAGGTTTCACAGGCTGCGGTTCGGGCTTGCGCAGCGGTACGACCGGTTGCGGCGGCGTAACCGGCTTGGGTGCAGGTTTTACTTTGTCGAACGGCATGGGGTCGTTCGATTGCAGCGTATTAGGGTCTTTGATGACGGGTGCAGGAGGTTCGGGACGGTCGGGAACTGGTTCAGCTGGTTTGGCTTCATATTCCGGCCATGCTTGACGCATATATTCTGCAAACGCGGCATTCAACCGACCGCGGTATGCCTCGAATGACTGCTGCTGCTGAATTTCATATGCACTGGCATTCTCCATCAGTTGCTCCATATATTGCTTGATATCTATATTCTGCGACCAACCAATATTAGGAAATAGCAAAACTAATATAAGGCAAACATATCGTATGAGCTTCATGTCTTATGTATTTATTAGCCAACAAAAAATCCATCATCAATGTATCAAACCAATTATAGCCAAATTGTCTTACCGCGATGAACGTCGAGCAGACGGTCGGCTAACTCACGGCATGCTTCGTCCAATGCTTCACCTTCCATTGCAGTTTGGATATTTGATGTTTTATCCACTTTAGCTGTTTCTACATTTAGTATTTTGGCTACAATAGTAACATGACTATAATCAAGTTTGGCTACCTCTGCAACAAGTATATAGTCAGCCCCGGTCATTTCGCCTAATCGTTTAATATCTTTATCGCTGACTAAACCGGTACGCTGAAATTCGTGCTCGCCCAAGATGGAACTCACATCTACCCGGTCATAACCTTCGTATCCGGGAGTAGCTGTAATAACCGCACTTAGTTTGCTTCGTACCATTAATTTAACACCGTATGGCACTTCCCCTTCTTTATCAACGGTTTCAAGAATGGCAACACGTTTGGTAGAACCGCTTTGTCCAAATATGGGACAAACGAAAGTTAATGCAATGAGCACTAAAAGTAGTTTTATTTTCATATTATGAGATTTTTTTTGTTTTGTTCAGTCGAGTTTCTATATGAGCGAATATCTTTTTATATGCAGAGCACAAAAATGTTTTAGGCTTGAAATTACTTGTTTTCAAGAATCCATCATGCAAACATCCGCCGTGGCATACTTGTAGTATTTGCATTGTTTGCAGTTGCAACATTAAGTATCTTTGTTGTCATATATTATAGCTAAATTGGACTTATTGCTCAAAATTAGTACATAAAACGATTACATTATGGGGATAATCGATTACAGTGGCTGCGTTATTTGAACGCTTAAAATGCGCCTAAATATCAGAGCACAAAGTCTTGTAGAACAAGGCTTTAATTGGGGAAACGCACATGAATTATGTACTAATTTTGACCAATAAGCCAGTAATATTAAACGCCAATTAAACGGTGAGACTCCGAAATTAAAGCCCAACTCAAGCAAATTAAAGTTTTTGCACGCTTCGTTTTTTCTCACCGCCCCTCCGAGTACTTGCGCATAATACACAAAGTCAAGCAGTTAAGTAATGAATATCAATTTACACATGTGTACGCTTCGTTTTTATGCCCGTAGGCTTATTTCGGACGACACAGTCATCAACATCCATGATTTTTTATAGTCTAACAACAGAGTATATTGTCCAATCGTTCTTATATCGAGTCTGAAGCATAAACTCCATATACTGTTGCAGGCGTGTGTCTATTTCATATTTAGTCCTTCCAACTTTTTCGTCGAGTTTACCTTTTCTTGATGCAGAAGTAGTATAAATCTCCAACACATATTTACGGTGTTTCTTTTCCTGGACTCTAATTTCAAATCCTTGGGCTAATGTACCGCCACCAATGACTTTCCCGTCTAACAATACTTTAATATAGTGGCCATTATGTGCTTCGTTATCGAGTTGCTGAGGTGGTAAGAATAATACAAATTCTTTGCCAGTGGTTTTTGAGCGCTGAGCTTCTTGTGGATCGGATTTAACCGGTTCAGCTTTAGCCATCTGCTGCGACTCTTGCTTATTAGACATTCCTTTCCCAAATGACCCGGTTCTAATCAATTTCTGCTCTTTAACGCTCACCCCATACATCGGTATGCCCAAATAGCTTCCACGGTAAATTTGAAATTCAAAGAAATTGTATTTGTTCAAATCGACAGTATGGGCTTTTTGAGAACCGACTTTCAACTTGTGTACACCGGTCCCGGCATTAGGAATTCGAATTGTAAAGCCAGTACTTAATGTTCCTGAGCCAATATTTTCTTGATCCAATTTGACAATCAGAGGAAGATCCTTATCCTTCTCTTTTGAGGGCTCGTATCCAGCTGGCAAGTAGAAAACGACATCGTTGTCCCGAGGCATTGGTTTCGTCCCTTGCTCCTCCGAAACATCAGCGGGTGCAGCAATTACTGTTGCATCATCGCCATTATATGCCGAGGCGTCAATAAGAGCCAGTGTAATGGGTTCAATAGCATCAAGCAATTCTCCTGATGCGACCACCTTGACCTTTTGCCGTTCAACACTTGCAGTTTTTACATCTATAATCTTTACACTAAGCATATTCCGCCCGCCGGTCAAGGTTACTACGGAAAGTACAACCTTATTCGCTCCGGCCAATTTACCGATCTCGGTGGCATCATTGTCATCGACTGCTCCGGAATTGGAGAAAGATTGCTCCTGCATCACCTTTTCGAGCAACGAACGTTCAACGATATCATAGTTACCGGCATTGACGATGGTAGAACTGATGATTTCCCGAATCGCCACTTTCGTTCCTTCGTCGATAGCTGTTCCACTGGAAGTAGGGTCGAAAACGGCTACGCGCAATTTTTCACCGGCAAAAACCGGCATAGCGATTAATGCAGCCAGCAACAACATGTATATCTTTTTCATTGTACGATGTTTTCTTTAATAATTTTACCAATTTGTTTTTTCAACTCCTTACAGCCGGCCCTGGCCGCTTCCGGGTAGCCGAATGTATGACCTCCCTTCACAGAGATTTCGTCTTCATAGATTCTCTGCGATGTAAGGACCTTGTCGATTGATATCTGCGCATTGACGTACGAAAAATAGGAGCTGGTATTCCCAATCTTAACATTCGAATATTCT
>CAYTLU010000011.1:0-9622 GCA_964438665.1 uncultured Bacteroides sp. | reverse complement strand
TTCGGTCGGCGCATCCTTGGCTGTTGAAATGAGATTGAAGAACACCTGCATCAAATCGGACAGGCTTTCAGATATGCTTGCGCCGATCGGAGTGTCGGAATATTTCATGTCTTCCTCAAACACCTCCAGATAGGTGTCGTTTTCGCCTAAAAGAGTCTCGATCGCGCAGCGGATGGAGTTGTAATGATCCTCATCCATTGCATCATTGATCATTGCATCGGGTTCATCTTCGCCGCCGGGCAGATCTGTTGCGGAAATATAGATGCGGGGCAGCAGGCGGAGCATTTCTTTTATGAACTCGTCCGGTTCGGATTCTCCTGCTTTTTCGATGGCCCGGCAATATTCATTGCATAGGCCAAGGAAGGCTATTGAGTTTGGGGTAAGTGACATTGATTCGGTTAAAGTTTTATTTCAAGAATTATGTGTTAGATATAATCCTGACAGCTTGATATGCTCATAGACTGCGGGGTGGAGGAATGCCGCCATATCGCGGCCGTTGGATATGCTTCGGCGGATGAATGTCGATGAAATTTCAATCTGCGGCGCATTGACGAGAGTTACGCCATCGGGGAGCGAAGAAGCATCGACATCAAATCCCGGCCGGGGATAGATTATCGGCTTGAAGAGTTCAATTATTTTCTCTGCATCCCGCCAACGGTCAAAAATAAGCCAGTTGTCAGATCCGATTATAAGACGGAAATCCTTATCCGGATGGAGTTCCGCCAGTCGGTCGAGAGAATTGATGGTGTAGGACGGACGCGGCATTGACAGCTCGATGTCGCATGGATATATATATGGATAGTCACGGCATGCGGTTTTCAGCATGGAGAGCCGATCGCTGTCCGAAGCCATTTCCGCATCGGATTTCAGCGGATTGGCCGGTGAAAGCATAAGCCACACCTCGTCCAGATCAGTGAATTGCGCCAAGTAGGAGGCCAGCATGATGTGGCCGATATGCACCGGGTTGAATGACCCGCCAAGAATGCCTATGCGTTTGCGCCTGTCCATAACGCCGCAGGGTTATCCGGAAATGAAATCCAGAATGGTTTGTTCGGTTTTGTCAACCGCTTCACTGAGATCATCGTTCACAATCCTGACATCATAGCGAGGCGCATAACCAAGTTCGAATTCGGCTTTGCTGACGCGCTGCTCTATCTGGTCGGCGGAATCGGTGTTGCGACATTCAAGACGCCGGCGCAACTCTTCGATGCTTGGCGGCTCGATAAAAATAGAGATGGCTGCGTTGTCATACATATTTCTGACTCGGACTCCGCCTTTGACATCGATGTCCAGCACAACATTGATGCCCTGCTTCGTGCGCTGCTCCAACTCGCTTTTGAGCGTGCCGTAGAACCGTCCGGGATAGACCTCTTCATATTCCACGAAAGCATCATCGGCAATGGCTTTTCGGAATTGCTCATCGCTCAGGAAATGATAGTTGACACCATCTTTCTCTCCCTGACGCGGCGGGCGGTTTGTTGCCGATACGGAAAACTGTAGTTGGCAGTTTCCGCGGCTCATGATTTCATTGATGATAGTGGATTTGCCACATCCGCTTGGCGCGGAGATAATGATTATTTTGCCTTGTTTCATGTCGTTGTAGAGCGCTGATGGATCACATTACGTTGAGGACCTGTTCCTTTATCTGTTCAAGCTCATCTTTCATTCTGACCACGAGACGCTGCATTTCGGCATGGTTGCTTTTTGAACCGAGAGTGTTGATCTCGCGCCCCATTTCCTGAGAAATGAAACCGAGTTTCTTGCCTTGTCCGTAATGACCGTTGAGCGTTTCCATGAAATAGTCAAGATGCTGCGTCAGTCGTTGCTTCTCCTCGTTGATGTCGAGTTTCTCTATGTAGAAAATCATCTCCTGCTCCAGACGACCGCGGTCATAGTCGATTTGCGGGAGGGATGCGAGATTGTCAGTGATGCGGCTGCGAATATGCTCGATTCTCTGCACTTCATATTGCGGCACTTCCGAAAGCAGTTCGCGGATCCGGTTGATGCGCATGGAGAAGAAATCTTCCAGTTTCTGTCCTTCAGACCGGCGATATTCCATCAGTTTGTCCAATGCCTGAGCCAAAGCAGAGGCCGCCGCTTCAAAGTCGGCTTCATCGGCCTCGGCCGTCATGTCGGTTTTCATGGCGTCAGGAAGTCGCAGAAGTGTGGCATACCAATCATCGGGAACAGGAATCTGCAAAGCCTCAGCCATAGATTCTATCTGGGCTTTATAGGCTTTCAGCAGCGGCAGATTGAACTGGACGGCAGTCTCTCCGGTCAGGGTTTCAATATATGTGTTCATCTCGACTTTTCCGCGTTCAACCCTGTGGCTGATAACGTTGCGCATCTCCATTTCTTTTTCCCGGAGCATGGCCGGAACACGGATTGAAAGGTCAAGCTGTTTAGAGTTGAGTGATTTAATCTCTACCGTTATTTTCTTGTTTTGCAGTTCGGCTGTCGCTTTTCCGAAGCCGGTCATGGATAAAAGCATAGGAATGTTTCAGTTTTTCCACAAAATTAGTTAAAAAGCACGGTAAAAAGGGTAACTTTGCACAAAAATTTTACATACTGACTGCAATATGGCTGTAATTCTCAATATCGAAACATCGACCAATGTTTGTTCGACCGCCCTGACTGCCGAGGGAATGGTGCTTTGTCATTTTGAAGATTTTCAAGGGCAGAACCATGCCGCGCTGCTGAGCGGATACATCAAGCGGTGTCTTGACCGTGTTCGTGAACTGGAAATGAAACTGGATGCGGTTGCGGTTTCGATGGGTCCCGGAAGCTACACAGGGCTGCGCATAGGACTGTCGGAAGCCAAGGGGCTGTCGTTTGCACTGGATATTCCGATGATCGGGGTCGATACATTGCAGTTGCTGGCTGTCAGTGCGATGTTCAATCACGATCTGGAGCCGGATTCGCTGCTTGCGCCGATGATCGATGCCCGGCGGATGGAGGTTTATACGGCGGTCTATGATATGTCATTGCAGGAGGTTATGCCTCAGCGACCGCTGATCCTGACAGACAGCGATCCTTATGCCGATGTGTTGAGCCGCGGCCCGGTGGCGTTTTTCGGCAATGGCAGCGAAAAGGCGAAAGAAGTCATATCTTCGCCCAACGCATCATTCATTCCGGATATAGTGCCGCTGGCAACAGACATGCTTGCCCTTGCAGAGCGGGATTTCGCCCGGCGCAAATTTATCGATCCGGCGTATTCAACGCCCAATTACCTCAAGAATTTTCAGGCCGTTAAGCCGAAACGCCCATTCTGACAATCAGCTGCGGGATATTTGCAGTCCGGTTGCGGATATCGCCATATCAACGAAGCGAGCGCGGTTGTTGGCCGGCGAATCATTTAGCGCGGCGCGAATCCGCGCTGCCGCTTCGGGATCTTTAGCAACCATATACAGGAATCCTCCACCTCCCGCTCCGGGCAGCTTGTAGCCGAGAGTGTAGTCCTTGACTTTATTGATAATGGCTTGTACGGCCGGAGGGTTCGTGCCGCTATCCAACAGTTGGTTTTGCTTCCACGTTTCGGCCACCAACGCTCCATAGCGAGTGAAAGAGCGTCGTTGGATCGCTTCCGCCATGTCGAGGGCATGACTGCGCATGGCATCGAGGAGCGAAAGTGATTGGCTGGAGTTGAGGAACATCCGTTTTACGATCTCGCTCAAAATATTTTTTGCGGTGCGAGTGATTCCGGTGTAATAGAGCAGATGGCACGGTGCATAGAGCGCATCGGTGAAGATGCTGTCAGGGAGCCAGTTGGTGCGTGGCTGCTGTAGCCATCCGGCATCTGTCTGAAGCAGTTTTGTGCCTTGCAGCACTCCGCCGTACTGATCCTGCCAGCCTCCGCCAGAAGTCAGAAGCTGTTCCAGAGCCAGAGTGCGGCTGCCAATCTCGTCAGAATCCCATGCCAAAGAGCAGAAATCGCTTAATGCGCCAAGCACGGTGGCCGCAAGGATAGAGCTTGTGCCGAGGCCTGAACCGGCGGGGACAGCCGAAAGCAACGTCAACTCTATTCCGAATCCGATCGCTTCAAGCTGTTGTTGCAGAGATTTATAGTGTTCCGGACAGAAATCCGGCGCGAATCCTGCCAGAGCCAGTGCCGCCTTGGGAATGGAGAACGGAGATCCAACGTGATGGAAGTCGGTCAGCTGTTCATAGGTCTTGACAGTTTCTGACGCACCAAGATCAATTGAACGAATGATAATGTGCATGTCTTTGCACGGTTTTATAAACACCTGCAGAGGCGGCTGTCCGTTCAGTTCGATGGCGGTGTTGGCAACATTTCCTCCGCGCAGTATTGAATAGGGCGGGGTGTCGGTCCATCCGCCGGCAAGGTCTATCCTGACCGGACTGCGACCCCAAACAATCTGGTCGGAATGTACGTCAGGCCTTGGCAGCGACCGGCCGTTGTCAATAGTCGCCAGAATGCCTTGGCGCAGCAGGCCGTAAGCCATATTCTCATCTTCGAGTCCGTCGGCGGATGACAGTTGCATGACTCTGGCCCGGAGCATGTGGTTGCGGATGCGTTGCATCAGTTGCGATGATTCGGGGAGCTTGGTTGTAGCCGGCAGATTGAGCCGGTTGATCTGATGCGACAGGTGGTCGAGATCCAGTTGGTAGAATATGCTGTGTTCATGATTTTCGGCCAGCGTGTGGATATTGGATGCCAGAAACCGGTCGCGCTGCTTGTACAGGCGCGGGAGCGAAGCTCGTGCGCTGATCTCATCGGCCGACAATTTCGGAGCGTTGATCCATGCTTCCCGCCCCTTCTCAATGTCAGGTTCGGAAATCATCCATTTTGCCAGCAGGCCCATAGTCTCAACATCATGTACAACCGGGAACAGTCCTGCCGACTGAATGTCCGTATCCTCGGCAAGCGTTATTCCTCTGTCGGCCAGCCAGCATTGCAAAGGTTGGCCCATGAACGAAGTGGAGCGGTCAGATGTCAGCCCGCGCATCGCATCGTCAAATCCGTAAGGGCGAACTACGAAGTCGGATTCTCCCACAGGTTCTATGTCGAGGCAAGCTCCGGGCGGCAATGTTATCTGCCAATCGTTTTCAGGCACTCCGGTGATGACATTGTTTTTTGTCATCGACCATCCGGCCGCGGTGAAGCTGTTTTCGACCCATACATTTTCGTTTTCGGCGGTCAGACGACGGTGCATTATGCAGTTTTGTGTGAACAAAGCCGGATTTGGCTTCGTCTTGCGGTGAAGTATCAGACGTTGATCCATCACCTTGTTCTGCAGCGCGAGAGTCGATGTCAGAAGTTCGCGTGTTGTCCCGAAATGATAAAATTCGCCATCGGGGAGGGGCAGAATGACAACTTTTAATGATTGCAGCTCCTCATCTTTTGCAGAAGGATTCTCACCCAAAGCGCATCCGAATTGGGAGTAGAGATCGTAGAACGTGTAGTTCCCATCTGAGGAATGAGAGCGTTTGCAAAGCAAATCAATTGCGCGGTCGCTCAGCAGCCACAGTCCGATATCCATCATGTAATAGTGTGAGTCCGACAGCCTGTTCAGCGTCTCGACAGATGGTTTTTGAAGCATGAAATCCAGTTTGTCAGGCGTTTCGTGGCGGGCAAGGAATATTCCGTGGTGGGATGACAGCTGAGGGTCGGCCCACAGACCGTAGCACACCACGTCAGCCTCCGGAATGTTTCTGATCCGGGCATCTGTGCGCAGACAGACATCCCCGCTGGCTATCAAAGTGTTCAATCCGACGGGAGCGACTTTCATTATCTGTTCGTAGAGCGGCAGTTGCAACGACAAAAGATTCTGGTTGATCTGCTGACCGACAGCCCAGCGCAGCACCGGAATAGGGGTCAGGACTTTCCCTGCGGTGGCGTAGGCCGGCAATCGCCGGCTTTGACCTCCGGCATGGATTATTATTTTTTTCTGCGAGGAGTCGGCGGTTGGATCAGATTCCATCCATTTGTCAAGAAGCCAAGCCGTTCCGGCGCCTGATCCAAGCCGGATGTCGGCTGGATCGCTGGTTACAAACCACTCGTCGGTGGCATATTCCGAGTCAAGTTTATGAAATGTATCGGCAAGATTCTGAGGGAGTGAAAGCAACTTTTTCATGCGTGAGATAATGAAAAATATAATGCAAACATACGAAATAAATCGTGGAGACGCAAAAAAAAGCCTCCGTTAACATTCGCGGAGGCTTCGTTTGAGGTCATAACGCCTTACAGATGGCAGGCGCATGGTGTTTGTTCGTTTTTTATTCGGCGGCAGGAGCGTTTTCGGGATCGAGGATGACAACCCGGTAGTTGCCCTGGGAGATCAGAGACTTCATGAAGTTCTTGATATCATCAACAGTGATGGCATTTACTGATTCGATGTTACCGTTGAAAGTGTCAACACCGTTTGTGAGCCAGCCGTTGATGCTGCTGAGCCATGAATTGTTTTTCTCGCGGCCTTCGGTGTAGTTCTTAACCATGTATTCCTTCACCTTGTCAAGTTCTTCCTGTCCGACGTTGGTGGTCATGTCCCATATCATGTCATGGATAGCCTTGAGCGTCTCTTCTTTCAATTCCGGCTTCATCGGGAATCCGGAAAGAATCTCGGAATTCATGTTGCCTACGCGATCCATGCCACCCTGTGCGCTGATAGAATATACAGCACCCATTTCCTCACGCACTTTGTCGAGAAGTCGTTTTGAGAGAATCTGAGCAGAGATGTTGTTCAGCTGCGAATTCTTCATATTGTAGGGCTCGTTGCCGAACAGAGTCAGATACACCCAAGTCTGTGGCGTCTGCATCTTGGTGGTGTATGTGTCGGTCTTTGTTCCGCCGACCATATCGAATTGCGGATCAAACTTGTCAAGCTTCTTGGTAGCATTCTTCGGATCGGAGGGGAGTGATGCTATATATTGTTCAACGAGAGGACGGAGCGAATCGATCTGAACATTTCCAACAAACGTGAAAGTGAAGTCGGCTGCATTGGTTGTCATAGCCTTTGCAATCTCGATGATCTGCTCGCGCTTCGCGCCCTCAACAGTCTGGACGTCAATCTGCCTGATGCGCGGGGTTTTGTATAGCGATTCCATAACTCTCTTTGAGTAGATATACTGCGGGTCATTCTCCTGATTGTGGAGAGCGGCAACCATACGCTTCTGAAGAGCTGCAAACTCATCTTCGGTTATGTTCGGGGCAGTGAAATTCATGTATATGAGTTCCATCAGAGTGGAGAGGTCTTTCGGAGTGGAAGATCCAGACAAGGAGCGGGTGTAGAAACTGTAGTTTGGATAAACGTAAACCTGTTTGCCCTGAAGATATTTCTGGAGATCAGAGTTGGTGTAAGTTCCAAGCCCGCCTTCTCTCATCACCATCGGCATGAATGAAAGACTGTTGTAATACTCTTTTCCATAGTCGGCTGTACCGTTGAGTGCGGAGGCAGAGAAAAGAATCTCATCGTCCTTGAATTTGGTGGGCTTGACGATTACCGTTGCGCCGTTTGAAAGAGTCCACACGGTTGCATCCCATTGGTCGCTATGGCTTTCACCTGTGATCTTGCCCGGTTTCGGCATTTCAGGGATGAGCGGTTCGGCTTTCAGCTCTTCTTTATAGGGTTCGATGGTTTCAGCATCAACAGCAGAAAGAGCGGATGCAAACTGTTCTTCTGTTGGATAAACGCCATCGGCATTGTCGGGCATGAGAGCCAGAAGAACGCGGTTGTCAGCAGTTATAAACTGAGGGAAAGCCTGATTTATAGCCTGAACAGGAATCATTTCGGCAATCTGCTTCATTGTGTTGAATTCCTCTTCTTTGGTCGGGATGGGCTTATTGTCAAGGAAGTTGTTTACGTATGATTGGACAAAAACGTTGTTTTCACGCGTGTTGCGGTTGTTGTAGGAAGATTCATACTGCGAGATGATTTCAGCTTTTGCACGCTCATATTCCGAAACGGTGAATCCACCGCGGACAGCGCGTAGCACTTCGCGATAGGCAGCAGCCAAAGCAGAGGGTAGTTGCTCGGTGCTATGTGCGCTAACCGAAACGTCAAACATGTTTTTTGTTTTTGCAAGGAAGAAATCGCCAAAATATGTTCCGGCTTGTGAGAACGGAGCATCGGGTTTTGATGCGATTTCATCGAGACGCGCATTCAGCATCATATTAATGACACGCTTGATATACGACACCTGATAGTAGATCTGAGTGTTGTTGAATTCACGTGGAAGGGCCTCTGTCTTGAACATCAGCTCAACATCGTAGGTTGTCTGTTCCTTGTCGTGTCCGATTGCATAGATGGTTCCTTTTGTGTCGGCAACCGGGAAGTAAACACGTTCAGCGGGGTTCTTGGGCATTTCAATGTCAGAGAACATCTCTTTTATCTTGCTTTCGATGCGGTCAACATCGATGTCGCCCACAACGATTACCCCCTGCTGGTCGGGGCGATACCATTTCTCATAGTAGTCACGGAGAGCCTGATAAGGGAAGTTGTCAACCACTTCCATCGTGCCGATAGGCAGGCGCTGGCCATAGCGTTCGCCGGGATAGATTTTCGGCAGCAGATTTTCCAAGATACGCATTGTGCCGACATTTGACTGACGCCATTCTTCATGTATGACAGCGCGTTCAGCATCAATTTCTTCCGGAAGAAGCAGCAGGTCGTTGGCCCAGTCATGCAGGATCAGGAGGCATGAGTCCTGGACGCCTTCGCGTGCAACAGGCACATTTGAGATATTATAGACAGTCTGGTCAACGGAAGTGTATGCGTTGAGGTTGCGTCCGAATTTGACGCCGACTGTCTCAAGCCAGTTGATGATGTTTTTCCCGGGGAAATGTGTCGTTCCGTTGAAGCACATGTGTTCGAGGAAGTGAGCCAGACCGCGCTGGTTGTCTTCTTCAAGAACTGAGCCCACTTTCTGGGCGATATAGAAATCCGCCTGTCCTTTGGGATATTCATTGTGACGGATGTAATAGGTGAGGCCGTTCGGCAGGGTGCCGATTCTCACTTCAGGATCCAGCCCTATAGGCGGAATCTGAGGCATCTCCTGGGCTCTCATGAAGCTCGGAATGAGCATCAGAGCGACTAAAAGAAGCGACAGAACACTAACTGTTTTTTTCATTTTCAGGTTAATATTTAATGAATAAATGTATCTGATATGTTAGACGCAAAAATATAGAAAAAGTTACACGAGGCAAAAAAATATTTTACAGGCTGTCAGGCTTAACCATCCGGCGGTTGCCGAAAAATGTAATTCCGACGGCTACAGACGCGGCTAAAGCCCAAGGATAGAAGAGATATGGCCAGGGCGCGGCAGGCGATATTCCTGCCAGCCCTGTTGCAAGCAAAGTCTGCGCACCGTAGGGGATGAGACACTGCACAATGCAAGAACAGGTGTCGAGAACGGAGGCGGATACCTGCGGGGCAATCCCGAATCGCTTGGAAATTTCTCTGCTGACGCTGCCTACGGTTATGATTGCCACCGTGTTGTTGGCCGTGCAAAGGTTGGCTATCGCCACAAGCGATGCAATGCACCATCGTGCGCCGCGAGTCGATGACAAGTGCAGGGTGAGCCGTTGCATTATGAATGTGATTCCACCCATAGCCTTGATTATTCCCAGCATTCCGGAGGCAAGAAGCGTAATGATTATCAGCTG
>CAYTLU010000010.1:0-3736 GCA_964438665.1 uncultured Bacteroides sp. | reverse complement strand
TCAATGCGCTCCGCACTAAAATCACCGCAAATCCCAAGCAAAACGTAATCTATTGGGCGGCTTTGGATGGTACTGACAGCGCAATGAGATTATTTGCTGATTCGCTTGCTTCCATTGGCAGAAATGTCGATGTCATTACAGGACTCAGCGCCAATGATGATATACTGAAGCCTGAAACGCAAAGCCGCATAAAATCAGCTGTCGAATCCACATTCGGCTATGCCATAGTCCTCATACCCACACCGGAAGAAGTATCTGACATTGAAAATGCAGTTGATGCTGAAAATGCGTGTCTCGTTGTTTCATTGCCTTATAATCAGATCTCACGTAAACGATTCAAAGCCATTTTGAAAGGTCAGACCTCTAATAAAGTCTATGCATTAATATTCAAATAAATGATCCGCATTCTCCATGACACGCCCGAAGGCTATCCGTTTATTGCCGAACGCTTGACATTACCATGCGTCAAACATTTTTCACCGCAATTCAAGCAGAAATATCTGACATGGATAGTTGGTTCATGGCGAATTATGAGAAAAAGCAGAAAAGGTGACATAATTCTCACTGTTTACGATTTTCAGGGCGTTTTATGTTACTGGATCGGATTATTGACTTTTCGTAGGCGAAAGACGCTAGGTATTAATATCCTCTTAAAGCAAAAAAAATCCATTCGCAACAAAATCGCATCATTTATGTATAAACGAGCTCTTAAAAGCGAATGGTTCTTCACTACGGCAACAACCGATCAATATGGGAAATGGATCGCAAAGCATCTAAATATTAGCACCGCGATTCCAACATTGAGAGATGTAATGTATGATTCCTATCTGGCCGATGCAAAAAAAATTGGGTCAACGGATGAAGAATATATTTTTTCCGGTGGAAGGAATGGCAGAGATTGGAATTTCCTAATCAATCTAGCAAAAACGCTGCCTAATGTTTTATTTAAAGTCTCCGCCCCAGGCAAAGTAAAAAAAATCTTTGATTCCGACAGGCATTTGCCGAAAAACATTGAATGGCATTGCGATATTTCTTCTGACGAATTTAACAAGCTTCTATCCGGGGCATCAATAGTAGCACTGCCTCTTGACACAGAAGCTCCAGCGGGTCTAATCGTGATATTCCAATCTGCAGCCTTTAATAAGCCTCTGATTGTGTCAAAGACCATATCAACCCAAGACTATATACCAGCCAACGGAGGATTTATACTGAATAAAGATATCTCTATGTGGGAAAAAGCTATAACCACACTACTACAAGACAAAGCAATGAGTAACCACATGGCTAATAATCTGCATAACCATATAGTTGAGAACTGCAACGAACAAAAATATGTCGCAACAATCGAACGTTTGCTCTGTAATATACAAAAAAACGGATCGATATAGAATGCACAACTATTAAAAACAATATACGGACTAATGCATCCGTTAAACTATTGACCAGCCGTTTTTCACAAAATGACAAAAAATGTACCTACTGACGCATCAATTATATTAACGTATCGCTGTCCGATGCGGTGTAAGATGTGTAACATCTGGAAGAACCCCACCGACAAAAAAGATGAGATCAAGGCGTCTGATCTCAAATCTCTACCTCAGCTCAAATTCATAAACCTGACCGGAGGAGAGCCGTTTATACGCGAGGATCTGGCGGAGATTGTCGAAGAATGTTATAAACATTCCCCTCGCATTGTTATATCAACCTCCGGATGGTTCGATGAACGAGTCTTTGAATTGGCCGAGCGATTCCCAAACATTGGAATCCGAATCTCCATAGAAGGGCTTCAGGCAAAAAATGATGAGCTTCGCGGACGCGATGGCGGTTTTGAGAAAGGCTACCGCACGTTAATACGGCTGCACGAGATGGGGCTGAAGGATATCGGGTTCGGCTGCACTGTTTCCAACAACAATTCGCATGACATGCTTGAACTCTATCAATTGAGCCGTAAGCTTGACATGGAATTTGCAACGGCGGCTTTCCACAACTCATATTATTTCCATAAGGATGATAATGTCATAACCAACGGCAACACGGTGTGTCAAGACTTTGAACAGCTCATCGAATGGCAACTGAAAGAGCATCATCCCAAATCCTGGTTCCGTGCCTATTTCAATATGGGGCTGATAAACTATATCGAGGGAAAACGCCGAATGCTCCCATGCGAAGCCGGCACGACAAACTTTTTCATCGACCCTTGGGGGGAGGTGTATCCATGCAACGGAATGGAAGAAAAATTCTGGAAAGAATCGATGGGCAACATTCACAATGCTGATTTCAACACCATCTGGAATAGCGAACAGGCCGAAATGGTGAGGGCAAAAGTACGCAAATGTCCCAAGAACTGCTGGATGGTCGGAACTGCTTCTCCGGTGATGCACAAATATATCATGCATCCATTAAAGTGGGCTATAAAAAATAAGATACGTTCACTTATTGGCAAACCGGCGTGTCTTGACAAAAAGTGGTGCGATGTCGGGCAAGACCCGGAACAAGGTTGTTTGAGCAATAAAATAACACATCAATGAATATAGTTGTCACAGGCACACGAGGAATTCCCGATATTCAGGGCGGTGTGGAGACGCATTGCCAGCAGCTATATCCACGCATCTGCAAATTAGGGCATAAAGTCACCGTTATCCGGCGAACACCGTATGTCACAGACAATAACCGCATAACTGAGTATAACGGCGTCAACCTTGTCGATGTATATGCTCCCCGCCAAAAAAGCATAGAAGCGATAGTCCATACATTTCTTGCCGTTATCAAGGCAAAGCGGCTAAAAGCAGACATTCTCCATATCCATGCAATAGGTCCGTCACTGCTTGCCCCATTTGCGCGCTTGCTCGGCATGAAAGTTGTAATGACCAATCATGGCCCGGACTATGACAGGAAAAAGTGGGGACGCATAGCAAAAATGATTCTAAAAACCGGCGAACGACTTGGTACCCGCTTTAGCAACCGCGTTATAGTCATTTCAAACGTAATTGCAAATATTCTGCGAAAACGTTATGGCCGTACCGATGCCGATATAATTTTTAACGGAGTCGATATCCCCGAAAAATCATCGCGCACCGACTATATCGAATCTCTTGGTCTGCAACCGAAAAAATATATAATAGCTGTAGGTCGGTTTGTTGAAGAAAAAGGCTTCCATGATCTTATCGCGGCATACAAGATTTTGAATATGCCTGACTACCGGCTGGCAATCGCCGGGGACGCAGATCACCCGGATTCCTATTCCGAAAAACTGAAAAAACAAGCTAAGGAAGCCAATGTGGTTCTGACCGGATTTATCCGGGGAGAGAAAATGAACCAGCTTATGACAAATGCCGCTCTTTTCGTTATACCGTCATATCACGAAGGGCTCCCCTTTTCGCTCCTTGAAGCGATGAGTTACAATCTTGACGTCGTGGCAAGTGACATTCCGGCCAACCGTCTTGATTGTCTGGCACCAACAGATTTCTTCCCTGTCGGGAATGTTGAGCGGCTCTCAGAACGGATAACACATAAAATTTCATTGCAAAATTTGCATCGCGTCTATGATCTTTCGGCTTACGACTGGGATCTGATTGCCCGACAGACAGCTGACATATATGAATCGCTGTTCCGCAAAAAAGACTGATCAATAGACCGTATGTTATTGTAAATCACCGAGTGCTTGCTACCTCGTTAAAAACAAGAAAATGAACAAACCGAACACAACAACTTCCGCCACAAACCTCTCCCCTACATT
>CAYTLU010000009.1:0-3785 GCA_964438665.1 uncultured Bacteroides sp. | reverse complement strand
TGAAAATTATTCTGGACAAGAATTGCACAATCGTACCGAATATAAAGGCAATTGCCACTGACAGGAATATGCCGAGTATCACAGATAGTGCTTTCTCAGTGTTAAGAAAAGCTCCGAGCCCAAGAGTGTTTTCAGGTGAGGCAATCTTGAACAGTGCGACAACAAAAGTTGCACCGAGCAATTCAAAAACCATAGACACAGTGGTGGATGTCGGCATTCCGAGAGAATTGAAAATATCCAACAGAATTATGTCTGTGACCATCACGGCCATGAATATGGCGATTACGTCATAAAATGACAGATTCTCAGGGCGGAATATACCATGCCTGGCTATATCCATCATCCCATTGCTCATCGCGGCACCGATGAACACGCCTATTGACGCAACTATGATAACACGTTTGAATGAAGCAGCCTTTGAACCAATAGCTGATGACAGAAAATTAACGGCATCATTGCTGACACCTACTGACAAATCAAATACAGCCAACAGGAATAAAAGGATGACAATGCTTAAAAACAATAGATCCATAATTTGTTGAGTTTATTTTTGCACAAATGTCAAGAAATTATATTTCATAAATATGAAATTTTTGTTGCTTTTTTATTAACTTATCCGGAAATCGAAACGCAAACCGCCTTCGTTCCTGACAGAAATCGAGCCTCCATGTATAGCTACGGCATTACGGACAATGGACAGCCCAAGCCCGGTGCCGCCATGCTCTCGCGAGCGACCTTTGTCAATCCGATAAAATCGTTCAAATATATGAGGAAGATGCTCATCAGGTATTCCCATGCCATTATCGCGGAATGTGAAATTTCCGTTATTGTCTGCCGAGATTGATATTTCCGAGCCACCGCTATATGAAATAGCGTTGACAATAAGGTTGCGGAATATGGATTCAATCAGAGAGCGGTTGGCGTTTATTGTCTGCGGAGGGATGTCGGTGGTTATTTTCATGTCCGTGTGTAAACGTTCTTCTGCCACTATGTCGGCAACTAATTTTGAAATTTCCAATGGCTCTTTTTCAATTCGGTATGCACCATCGTCCATCCGGGTTATTGTTGCCACATCGTTGAGCAATGCGCTCAGCCGGATGGCGTTTGTATGGATATGGGTAAGAAATTCTTTGCGTTTTTCATCGGCGATATCCGGATGGTCCATTAATATGTCGGTGCATACGAGTATTGATGCCACAGGGGTTTTCAGCTCATGGTTTATATTGTTTGTAAGTTGTTTTTTCAGCCGTATTTTATCTTGTTCCTGAGCCAGTGCTTCTTTATGTTGAAGATCGCGCTGCACATATAGTCTTACAATATTGCTTGCTATGCTGCCAAGTTCGTCATTTGGGAATGACTCGTCATCAAATATTCGTTCCCCCTTCTGAGCCTTGTCGGCAAAGATGCTGAGGCGTGAGATGCTCAGTGATATCCTTCGTGTGATGAAATATCCGGCAAAACTAACCATCAAGGTCATGATCGCCATTATCCAAAGGAATGTCCTGTCGGCTTTAAGGAATGTTTGGAGTGTGTGCGTGTATGGAGCCGCTACACGCACTACCATGCCGTTGTCACCAAGTTTGGCGGAATAGAAGTAATCAGTGTCATCGCTTTCGGAGCGTCGCTCTACTATATAGCCGGTGCCATTTTGCCGGGATTCGATTATTTCAGGTCGGTTGTTGTGGTTTGTACTGGGGAATGGTATCTTGTCATTGTTGTCATACACAACAACGCCGTCCTTATTAATAAGTGTGACACGCATTTCATTTAGGGGAGCACCGACATGCATTATGATTGAATTGATGTCGTCTCCTCTTTTCAAACCATCCAGTATTCGGGAATTGTATATTTGTAACTGTGTGTTGAGAAGCTCGGTTTTGAATTTCTTTTCACGCTGATATTGAAACACCATAAATGTTCCGACCAAAATCCAGCATAAGGTCAGCAGTGCTATATGAACCCGATGGTGGAATGACATTCTAATTTCCATAGATAATTACTTGCGACCCTTAATCGATTCCGATTAGAAACTGAAATAATGAAAAAATCCCCTCTTACCATTGATGACTATGGCAGGAGGGGCGTGATTGTGGTAAAAAGGTAATTATGCCTCCTGTGCTATTTTCTTGAACTCTTCAAGAGATACTGTCTTTTTGTCGAGAGTCACAGTTTTTTCAATGGTGTCGTAGAGCTTGGAAGTAAGCATCTGCTGAGTCATCTGCTGTTGGGTCTCACGTTTGCCGAGCTGTTCTTTGGCGTAACGGGTGATGATTTCATCGTCAAGACCTGTCATGCCATATTGGGCGAACTGGCGTGCAGTTAGAGTTTTGGCAAGTTCAAGTACTTCATCGGCGTTAACTTCGATGTTGAGAAGTTTAAGAAGGTTAGTCTCTATGATTTCATGCTTGATGCCGTTCTCCTGAGCCTTGTATGACTCTTCTGGATTTTCTGCATCAGCGAAAAATAGCTTCTTGATGGTTTCGGCAGGAAGTTGCATATCGCCATATTTTTCAAACATCGCTTTGTCGAACTGGTTGCGGAACAGAATGTGGCTGTTCTGTGTTAGTTCGTTGGCGATTATTCCCTTGACGGCGTTGCGGTATTCTTCCTCATTGTGAACTTTGTCCTCGCCAAATACCATTTTGTAGTATTCGTCGTTAAGCTCGGCAGGGATGTTGACCATAATTTCAGAAATGCTCATCTCAAAGTCGCTCTTTACGTCGCCGGCGATAGCTTTGTCGATGTGTAGCATAGAGGCGAGTTCGCCGGCATTGCCGCCGGCAGCTTTCCAAGGGTTAAATACTACCTTGTCGCCGGGCTTCTTGCCGTTAAACTTGGCAGTTTCATCTTTGTCCTTGAAATAGAGCGGGAATACTATGCCGTCAGTTACCTGAATAGCACCTTCGTTTTGGTTTACAGTGCCGTCTTCGTTAAGTTGCATAAGAGTGCCTTTTACAACTCCGTCCTCTGTCATTTCCTCGCCTGGCTTCTGTGTGCCGAAACGCTTGCGCATATTATTGTCCTGCTCGTCGATCATCTCGTCGGTGACTTCTATTTCATAGAAAGGATAAGTAGAATCCTTGTCTACCTTTATGTCAAGCTGGGGAATGAGTGCGAGGTCATATTTGAATTCTTGTTCGCCTTCTTCGGCAGCCTCCTTAATTTCAACGGGTACGGGATGACCCATTACGGGGAGCTTGTTTTCTGCAATGTAATCAACCACTGCGCGGTAAACTACGTCGTTTATCACGTCGCTGGTCATTTGTTTACCGAAACGACGCTTAAGTTCGGCGAAAGGAACATGCCCTTTGCGGAAACCGGGGATGACATGTGTGCGACCAATCTCTTTGAGCTTTTTGGTCACTTCGTCTTTATAATCATTTTCGTCAATTGCTACCGTCAGACGTGCGTCTACGGAAGAAATATCATCCTTTGTAATTTTCATCTTTTAATTGGGATAATTATCTGATTTGTTAATATTTACTCAGTAGTAGCAGGGATACAAACGCCTATAAACAGACGTGAAATTCCCAAACAACGTGCAAAATTAGCAAAAAAATTGTAAAGAGCAAAATGACCATGTAAAGTTATTACTTTACAGCCACTTTGACTGGGATAGAGTCGACTGTGACGATGTAAATACCGGGAGTTAACACGGAGTTGGTTGGGTGGCTAATGCCGTTAACTGAGTGGATGGAGAGGGTATTGTAAGGGGTGAGCACTCTGATGCGTCCATCTTCTACAATAATTTCGGGTTTATTGTTTTCGCCGTCGGGGATGATGTC
>CAYTLU010000008.1:0-4879 GCA_964438665.1 uncultured Bacteroides sp. | reverse complement strand
GCGTCCTATAATTATGAAGATAAATCATTTTTCATATCAGACCCGACATATATAGGTGCTTCAACCGGAATGTGTATGCCGGATTTTGAAAATGTAAACCCGACGATTGATTATATCTACAAATGAAAGGTTTACAAGCATTCGTCCGAAATAGGCCGTTTTGATTTTGGACAACTAATGAACTATATTGCGAAAACAGTTGATTTATAAAATGAATTAAAATAATATTCGATTGCAAGTAACAATATAGTAACAAGGTTTTGTTATTCGATTATCTTGTCTTTGCGCTGCCCGACAAAGATAAATCATAAATTCTAAACATCGACTTATTGCAAATAGTTTTTTCGGCGGGTTTAGGCAGATTTGCGGCTACGGTCTACAAGGATATGCCAGCCCTCATATTCAAGGTAAACGGGCGGCTGCACAAGGGGACTATTATCATCGCCCTTAACGGCGCAGATTATTACGAGGTCTATCTTCAATCCGGCAAGGAGACAACCCTAATCAATGGCGAGGTGTGTTTCGACGAATTGGGTGATGTTATCGACGAACACATCGAGAGAGGAACAAATAGGGAAGAGTATAACCGTTTCTGCGAACAGCAACTCAAAGAGTTGATACACAGTACTTGCTCCTAATAGCAGTCCCTGTTAGAATAGTTTAACAGAGATTGCTATATCGGTATATATTTCAACTGGAACAACTCGTCAAACGACAGCCCAACGATGAAGGAACATATCTCCGCAAGCAGGTAATGCACTCTGCATTGGATCAGCATCCACAGCAAACCGAAATCGACTGCATAAAAGAGGTGGTGCAGAAGAATTACGAAAGTATCAAATCCAAAACGAACCAGATCGTTGTAGAAGAGTTGGAATAAATCAAAGAACGATCCGGTGCTGTGTAAGTTGCTGCCGGAATAGTAAATAGAATCCTTCCCAAGCGGAAGGATTCTACATTATAAAACATTGATTCATTGTAAGCCTCCGGTAAAACGTGTATTGCATAATAGAAAAATAGTCCCGATTCGTTCAGATTCGTATCCGAGTTAGAACTAATAGTATCAAATAATATCTATTCAGAACAAGTTCGTTCGAGTTTCACCCAATTCCATGGAGGCGATTAATCATACCCTTTTTATCCATTTTATAATACGTTATTCTCCTAAATTCATCGTACATCCATATTCTTGGATTAATCGTGGTGCTGCTCGATGAAAGTAAAGGTAGACAAGTTTCAGTTCACCAATATCTCCAAGAATATACTATATAAGGAGCCAGTAAATGCCGCAACTATCCAACATTACTTCCTTGAACATGATTAATCAGTAGTTGACGCAATGTCCATAGTTATAGTGTTAAAAATTCATACTTGGCTTCAAATTTATCTTCTTTTTCGCTTAAAATACAAAAAAAAACATTATCTTTATAAACAGTTAGAACGCAGCCTATCAGCATAGGCTACTATATTGAGTTGAGGAACATGAAGCATGTTAAACATTTATTTTAAGACTTACACACTGAAACCTAACTCTCAATAAAGACAGATAGAGTTTATCCTAAATCTCTTATCACATTGGAATATAAATCAAGATTTATATTTAAAATTGCGTATATGGATTAATTCTAATTATTATATCAGATATGGACAGAAAAGAAATAAAAGAATATAACAACATCATTAGACGAATGCTAGAGCATGAAAATGAGGTTAGGAATCAAAGGACAAATTGGTTTCTGATTATTCAAGGATTACTGATTAACGCGATATTTATAGTTATGACTAATAAAGATTTCGAATCTCAAACAATTGCTATATCTTTATTGTTATTTATAGGTACAATAATATCACTTTCTTTTTTATATGCAGCAAAATTAAGTTCTAAGGCTTCCAGTCAAGGGAAAATTTTTTGGCAAGACGTTTTAAATAATAATCAAGCAAATATTGAGGATTTCCCTCCTATATGCTTATTGGCAAAGGATAAATTTGTGCTTCAGAAATATAAAAAAGATCCAAAGGACAGATTTCTTCCGTGTATCTTTCTACCTTTCTTTTTTTCTATTATAGAAGGTGTATTACTAATTTTGACATTTATTAATTGGCAGGGCCATATGGTCACAAATCTCTTGATAAAATTGTGTGATCACCTTTGATTTTACGGATAATGCACGTAATTTTGCCTTTACAGTCGCCATATTACTTGTTTTACATAAAAATCTTGATTCGAGCAAGAATAAGTTAACACTACTGCCAACAAAAGAAATAGATGTTTTTGGTTGATTAAATTTTTCATAGGTATTTTTATTTGTGTGGTGATGCATATTCGAAGTCATACTCATTGATTATAATTATAATAGTAACTTAATACTTTCGTTTTGAAAATATATTCATATTTAGCTTGCAGAAGTTGGGTTTGCGCTTTCGTTCGGGTGTCGAGGGCCGTATTATAATCCACTACTGTTGCAACGCCCAATTCGTATTTTCGCGTTACCTGTCGTAACGCTTCGTCTGCCGATTGTACGAATTTCTGTGCACCGAGATACTGTTGCCAAGCCGTATGGGCATCGATCGTCGCTTGTACAACCTCTTTTTCAACTTGCTTTTCAATCGTGCATAATTCGTATTCGGCCCGTTGTACTGCCAGCTTACGTCGTTGTATGTTTTTGCGAGTAGTGAGTTTCCCGAAAATGGGAATACTCATTGATAATGAAACATAACTGCTGGCATTGTCCCGATACTGTTCAAAAAAAGGATAGGCTTCATACCGATAGGTACCGTCTGGATTCTGAAACATTTTTTGCCGTGCATCCGAATAGCTGGAACCGTAACCGACCGATAGCGAAATAGTCGGATAATATCCTGCTCTGGCAATTTGCAAATCCCGCCGCGCTATATCGATTCCGACCCTTGCCGCTTCGACCTCCGGCAAGAACTGTACAACATCCGATAAACTGTTGTTAGACTGTTCCGAAATTGGCAAAATGCGGGTAGTATCCGGGGCGATGGTACGGAATGTAGAATAATCGTCAATTTCCAATAACTGGCATAAATTCAACCGTGCGATGTCATAAGTGTTCCGAACCGTCAAAATTTCATTCTCGGCATCAGCGAGTTGAGATCGAATCTGCAACAAGTCGGCCATCGTAACTTTATGGGCATCGACCTTGACAGCTGTCTTCCTCTCTTGCACTTGCAGAACGGCGACCGTTTGTTCGGCTGCCCGAATCTGCTCTTCTGCACAAAGGATTTCAAGATAATAAGCCGTAACGTTCAGCCGGATATCGTTGCGCAGTTTCTCCACGGAAAGCAATGCCGATTGCAAGTCGAGTTTCGCACGTCGCAATTCCCAATGATTGCGTAGTCCGCCAAACAGCGGAATGGAGGCTCCGACGGAGGTATTGTTTCCTGCTACCGTGCGATTCTCAACAAAATCGTAGGTCGTGGGGTCGAGCACGCGGCCCGTTGAAAGCGAATAGCTGTTTGAAATCGATATATCGGGCGTGTAGTTCCATTTCGACTCGGAAAGAGCGATACGTTTTTCTTCGGTCGAAAGTTCCTGCTGTTTGATAGAAATGTTGTGCTCGTAAGCATGAGCAATACACTCCTCCAGCGTCCACTGTTTTTCTTGGGCATTAGCATTCATACATACTGCCAAGCATATCCCAACAAGTAATAATGTTCGCATGGTTATCGGTTTTTGAAGAGCGAAATGATGGGTTGAATGAAACGTTCGATAAGGCGCAAATCTTCCGTAACGATTTCCGCCGAACCGTCCATCTGCTGAATCATCGGCAGCTCTCTGTTGTAGCTCGTCTTCATTCCTTGGGGGAAGAGTACTTCGGCATAATAGACGATCGCTGCTCCATTCTGTGTCTGCACTTGCTCCGGCACAGCTGAGAGCGTGCGAATCACACCTCGCAGCACACCGAACTCCATATAGGGATAGCCGTTCAATTTGACGTGAACCATTTGTCCGACCTGCACCTTGCCGAATCCGGCCGAGGGAACCTGCAACCGTCCGATGACCTCCGTAGTGCCTTCGGGGAGAATGCTTGCCAGTTTGTCACCGGCATGAACTTCTTGATGCTCGCTCCAATAGCCAACCAACGAAATCCGTCCGGCGACAGGAGTTTCCAACATGTACTGCTGTCGCCATTGGGCGATTTGGGCCGAAAGTTGCTGCCGGCTTTGATGAATCGCCCGTTCGTATTCGGCGATTTCGTTCTCCTGTTGAATGCTCAATTCGACGTGTTGCTGCTCCTGCTGGATGATCTGCAACTCGGTGGAGGTTAGCGAGGCCTCAAATCCTGCTTTGGAATTTTGTTTCGAGAGATAACTTTGGGCTGTTGTTTCGTAGTCAGCGGCAGAGATAACCGCTTCGGAGAGCAACAACGAATCCCGCACCAACGAGCGCTGTCCGTAGGCAAGGTCTTCATTCAACAATGTGCGTTGCTGTTCCAGTTTGGCGTAATACTCTCGGTTTTTAGCGATCTGTTCGGACAGCAATCGTTTTTGTGTTGCGATGTGATTCGTCGCCAAGTAATGGCGATAATCGCGACAACGGCTCTGATAGTCGGCGAAAACGGATTGAAGTTCTCCGAGTGCATAATCCGCATCAAGCCAATCTGCTGTAATCTGCGTTTCGCACGGTAACAATTCGGATGTGTCGAGTTGTCCGGCAACGCGGAGCACATCGTGCCAATCGGCGGAATTGTGCAATACAGCGACCAAATCACCTCTTTCGACGACCTGTCCGTCGCTCACGCACAGCGTATCGATACGCTCCTCGGTACGGGCAATGAGATCAGCCGGTGGGTTAAGTGTTGTGACGACGGCCGGAGCAGCGATGATGTCGGGATATCGGATAAAGTAGCAGCCG
>CAYTLU010000007.1:0-6925 GCA_964438665.1 uncultured Bacteroides sp. | reverse complement strand
CATCATAGCCCGCAGCGGCAATTTCTCCCGGCCGGCGGGCGTCATCGCCACCGCCCTCTCCTTCGTCCGCCGCTCCGGAATGGGGCGAATGAGGCGGGGATGAGTCCGGCAAGATGGTCGGGAATGTCGATCCCGAGCCGGAGGTCGGCGATTATATAGTTGGGTGTCATCGGTTTGCGGGATTTGTTAGACGTCCTTTTGCGAGCATCGCAGCAGTCCAGAAGGCTTCGGCCGGGGCTGTCAGCAGGGAGAAGCGGGAGCGGCGGACGAAGGAGAGGGCGGTGGCGATGACGCCCGCCGGCCGGGAGAAATTGCCGCTGCGGGCTATGATGCGCAGAAGACGGTCGGCGCGGCGGCGCGAGATTGCAATTCCGGGATAGGGGAGCCGGGAGGTCGGGAAACCAAGATGTAGGGTCAGGAAAGAATAGACCGTTGATGTCCAGCGGCGCAGTCCGGCGTCATGGAACAGGCGGCGGGTCAGCGCGGGGTCGAGATCGGCGTGGAGCGCGGATGTGGCAACGGCGAGATCGCACAGTTGGCGGAGTCCGATGCCTCGCCCGAGGGCGTGTTTGAGGATGTGGGCGGAGAGGAGCAGCAGCGTTGCTTCAGGGGCGAGGCGGTCGAGGCATGTCTCGACCCTGCCAAATTGCATTTTTAATGGGATGATGCGGTCGATGCGGCGGCGGGCGAATGGGGAATGGATGTCGAATATCCGGGGGTGGATTTCCACTTCAACGCCTTGCCACACAAATGACTGCGATCCATCGGAATGGATGGCGGCGGCCATGTGGCTGCCGGCGAGAAACCGGGTCATGGCCGGCTGCTGTTCGGGCGGTATGAAAAGGTCGATGTCGCCGCATTGCCGTGAGAGCGGATCGGGGTAGAGCGTGGCCACGGTCTGGCCTTTAAGCACGGTCGGCGTGACCCCGGCATCGGCGAGTGCCGCCAGCAGTGCGGTGAGTTTGCTGTTCATCTGCCGCCCTGTCTGCCGGATGGACTCCGCTTCGGCCAACCATCGGGCGGAAAGGGGGAGCGGCGGGAGATGGCCTCCGGCGGGGATGCGCTCCAATGCGTTGGCCGCCAATGCTATGACCGTCTGTCGGCGCGCTTCGGCGTAGATTGCCTCCCAATCAGCATCAGCAAAGGCATCGCCGGGGAGCGATGCCTGCCAGAGTTCGTTTTTCAGCAATTGGAGGAGATGGCGCATGGGCTGATTTTCAATGCCGCGGGCGAGATCGATCTCGCCCGCAGCAGATTGCCATTGCATCATTCGGTCAGAAGTCCATGTTCGTGCCATTGGGAGAGGAGGGCTGTTGCATCGGCCAATGCTGTGTCGTAGGTCACTTCGTAGGTTTCTTCAATGAAGCGGGCGACGTCGGCCGGCGTGAATCCTGGATGGGCTTCGGCGAATTGCCAGATTTCCACAGCTGTGGAATTTAGGGCGTGAACGGCTGTCGGCTGATCCTGAGCGGTTGCGGCATTGACAATCATGTATTGTGTGCCGATCTGACGAATCTTTATTCCGGGGATGACGTTCACGGAGAGTGTGTGTTTTTGTTGTTTAGAATTTCTTTCCTGAAACGATTGACCAAGCGGTCAATGATATGATCCTGATGTCGGTGAAGATGGTGCGGGTGCGGAGGTAGTGCAGATCCATGCGCAGGCGTCGGAGCATCTTTTCCATCGTGTCGGTGTAGCCGTTGTAGAGCGTTGCGTAGGAGAATAGCCCGGGGCGCATGCAGTAGAGCTGCTCATAGTCGGGAGCTATTTTTGAGATCTGTTCGATGAACACGCGGCGTTCGGGACGGTAGCCGACAAAGCTCATTTTGCCGGTGATTACATTCCAGAACTGTGGGAGTTCGTCGAGGTGGTGGTTGCGAAGAAACTGCCCGAACGGTGTCAGGCGATCATCGTTGTCGCTGCAAAGTCGCGCGTTGCCGTCGGCCTCGGCGTCGGGCGACATAGTGCGGAATTTATATAGTGTGAAAGGTTTACCGCCACGGCCGATGCGCTCTTGACGGAATATGGCGGGCGATCCGTCGCGCAAGATGATCGTGACATATATGGCCAGCATCAGCGGAGCAAACAGAATGATACACAGGATGGCCAAAGTGATGTCGAAGGTGCGTTTTACAGATAATGAGAACTTCGAGGAAGAAAGTCGATGCTCTGAGGCATCGACTAATGTGCGATTTTCGTAGGATGTCAAGATAGCTCTTTCCATTGACGATAGAATTGTGTGTATGTGTGTGTATTGATGTGGTCTAAAAAATAAACTTCATAAAATCGTTGCAAAACTAGATGAAATTTATTATAGAAAAAAATGCGCGATTGAAAAGTTAGAGATATTTAAGTTAAAAAGTGTTGATGGGGGGGGGGTAATCACCAAAAAATCAGTGCGTTAGCGCTTGATTTTCAGGAAGAGTTAAAAAAGGTTATTTTTCTATTTATGTAAAAAATGAATAAATATGCATGATATTATCAAGCATGCGGTCGGATGTGAAAACGGATTCAAAGCGAGACCGCGCGCCGGCGCTGAATTTTGTGCGGTTTTCGGCAACGGCAACGATGGCATCGGCGAGCGATTCGGGATCGGCTGCTGCGGCGTTCAGTCCGGAAATGCCGTGGGCGTTGACCCACGAGACGCCCGACCCCGGGATGTCGGTGGCAACGATCGGAGTGCCGCATGACATCGCCTCGATCTGAACCACACCGAACGCCTCCGTGCGCTCCACGCTTGGCAGACAGAAGAGGGTCGCGGCACGGTAGTAGGCCGGCAGCTCACGCTCCGGGACATAGCCAAGCAGAAACACTTTCGAAGCAAGGCCTGACAGCACGATCTGCCGGCGGAGCGACTGTGCGGAAGGCCCCATGCCGCCGATGAGCACCACATAGTCATCGGGCAAATGGCGCGCGGCATCTATCAGATATTCAAAGCCTTTGTAGCTGACCAGACGCCCCATCGAGAATATGATCTTGCGGTTGCCGTAGAGGGTGAGAAGCCGGTTGATATCGCCGCTGTCGGCAGCGGCTACAGGGTTGATGCCGATGGGAATGCAGTGGCATTTTTCCTGCACGCCGGCCAGCCACGACGACTGCGCGATATAGGCCGGCGATGTGCCGATTATCAGATCGGCGCGGCGGATCAGCCACGACTGCAGCGGGCGGATGGCGCGCAGCAGCTGACGCTGTTTGACGATGTCGCTGTGCCAGTGGAGCACGACCTTGCCGCGGAATCCCGACAGCCGCAGCGCGAGGGCGGCCATCGGGTCGGGATGGTGGATGTGGATAATGTCATAGTCGTTTGCGATGCGTCGCAACCGCAGAATCATGGCCGGGCTGAGCATGGTGGCTTTGACCTTTGCAAGCGTGCGTACGGCAAAGATGTTGGCCGCCGGATTGAGATTTATGGTGTAGCTCCCTTTGGCGGCCGCGCAAAGCATGTCGCATTCGATTCCGCGCTGCGACAGCCCGACTGTCAGGTCGAGCATCACTTTTTCGACTCCGCCGCGGATGGGGTGGAATTTGCCTAATTGCAGGATTTTCATAGTTGTGTGTGTCATAGTGTGTGTGAAGTATTATTTTAAGAGGCGTGAGAAAATTTCGTCCCAGGAGAGTGCGTATGCGGCATCCGGCATCGCTTCCGGAACGGCTGAGAATGACGACAGATCGCCGCGGACAACATCGCGCATGAGCGTTGCAAGCCGTCCGGCATCATCGGGCGGGAAAAAAGCCACAGTGGGCGCACCGGCCGCCGTTTCGTGGGCATAGGGGAGGTCGGAGAGGAGCATGGGGCGGCGTTGCGGCATGAATTCCGAGATGGGCAGCCCCCAGGTCTCTATTTTTGACGGAAACACAAGGCAGTCGGCCGCGGCATAGGTGTCGAACAACCGCTGCCGGTCCATCAGCCCCTCAAATTTCAGGGAGCTGACATCGGCCCAATGCTTGTGGAGCCATCGCGCATAGCGGTTTTCATCGCCGCGGATGGTGATGATGGCCTGAAACCGGCCGCAGCCAAGTTCTTGTTCGAGCCGCCGGACAGCTTCGGCAAATGTCTCGAAGTTTTTGTGACAGTCGGGGGTCGAGGCATAGAAAAATGTTGTGGGGGGCGTGGAGGTCGAGGCATTTCGATTTGGTACGGTCGAGACATGTCTCGACCTTTCCGGGGGCGCAATGATGAACCGGGTCGGATCGATGCCGAGCATCGGCGAGAGATGGTCGCGCAGCCAACGCTGCTGCACAATCAGATGGCTGTTGCGGTGGACGTTGATGCGGTAGGCAAAGCGCGTCAGCATGGCAAACAGCGGTATCTTGAAATCCATTCGGAAGTCGCGCCAATGCCAGCGGTAGAAGGGGAAAGAGGTTTGGCAATATACGGCCTGCCGCCGCGCTTTGACGCGTGGTGTGGTGTCGTGGAGCGATAGCCAGAGGTCGATTGGCGCGAGCCGCTTTGACAGGCCTGACATCGTGACATATTCCGCCCATAGCCGGCGCAGCCAGCTCTTTATGCACGAGGGCATTTCGATATAGTCGATGCCGGGGTAGCAGCACAGGTCTTTGCTGTGGACCAAGGCTGTCACTTTCAGGTCGCTGCCGGCGGCGATGCTGTCTGACAGATAGGCAAGGCATGAGCGCAGGATTGTCAGAGTGCCTCCTTTGCGGATATTTACGGCTGATATGACTATATGGGTCATTTTTTTGCGGTCAGTTCGTTGAAGATTTTGATCCATTCGCCCATTATCCGGTCGGTCTCGAAGCGTTCGGCCTGCTCAAACGCTGCCGCGCCCATGCGTTGGCGCAGCCGGCTGTCGGACATAAGCGTTGACAGGCGTTCGGCAAAAGCCGGAATGTCGCCTTCGCTTGTGAGGAAGCCGGTGACGCCATCGGATATCACGTCGCGTGGCCCGCAGCGGCAATCCATCGCCACCGCCGGCAAGCCGCATGTCTGAGCTTCGATCAGGGCCATTGGCAGCCCTTCGTAACGCGAAGTCATTGCAAGGATGGAAGCATTGCGATAGTGCGCCCGGATGTCGGTGCAATTCGTCACGAATGTTATGCTGTTGCTGATCCCCAGATGCTTTGCCTGCTTTTCCAGTTCTGCCTGAAGCTGTCCGGACCCCACAATTTCCAGATGCCAGCCGGGATGTTGCGGCGCTACTGCAGCCCAGGCGTCCAACAGACGGTCGAAGCCTTTCTGATGCGATAGCCGTCCGACGGCCAGCACTCGCTTGGCAGTCAACGCTGCCGGTTCCGTACGGCTGAAAGATGCGGCGTTGGGGATGACGGATATTCCCGGCACATCCTCCCAATATTCGCAGTCCTGCCGGGTCAGGCACACAAAGCGGTCGTAGCGGCGGGCGGTTGCGGCATCTTTCCGCGAGCGGTAGCGGTCGGCCAACGCCCACAGCCCTTTCCGCCCATATTGCAGACGCTTGAAGCGTGAAAAATGCACCTCCAGCAATTTTGCGCCCCCCTCGGGGATGGATGCAAGCAAAGATGCATCGTTGTTGAACATCGATATGGTTATGTCGGGGTTGAGTTGCCGCAGCAACAGGCGCAGCCGGCGGCGATGGCGCCATTGTTTCAGCGGAAAAGCCAACAGTTTGGTGAAAAAATGCCCTCCGTTGTTTGCTTCATAGTTGATATCGAGATCATAATGGCGGATGGCGGGATGCATCCGGAAAAACGGTTCGCGTCCCGCCTGATCGGTGGTGACTATCGTCACCTGGTGGCCGTGTTCGGCAAGCCAGTTGGCCTTGTTGGCAAGCACTCGCTCCATGCCGCCGCTGTTGTATGTCGCCGCTATGCAGTAGATTATTTTCATCGTGTGCCTTGCGTTGTCAGAATTCGTTTGTTGAACTGATCGTCCTCACCCGGATTGAGCATCAGGAACAGGGCGAAAACGCAGAAAATGTCGGTTGATACCTTGAACCATATTACGAAGTTGCAAATGATAATGAACAGGAACATCGTGCGGTAGGCCGGTGCAAGTTTCATACACATTTTTCCGGCAGCGATGAAAAACCACGAAAAGCAAGCCAGACCTGTCATGCCGAAATAGAATATGAAGCGCAGATAGCCAACGTCCGTTCCCATATAATATCCTTCGATATATTCGCCTGTATAGTACGGATCGATATCGTATGGATTTGAAAAATAACCGTCGCCGATGAGCCATGTTTTCCATGTTTCGGGATAGACATACATTGTGGCGAGTTTGTCATTTGACGCCACTTCCCACGTGCCTTTTTCAACCAGTGAGAAGAAGCCTTCAAATCCGAAGCGCAGATTTTCATAGAACACTTCGGAATATTCATAAAGATACAAGCAGAGCAATACCCCGGCCGTGCCGACAATCAGAACCCTTACAAACACCTTTGAACTTCTGATTATGCCGGATTTTGCCCGATTTCGGATAATATGGATGGCCATGATGATGAACGACAGACCGACGCCTACCGTAGTCGTTCGGGCAATGATGTTGCCTACCACAGAAATGAAGATGAATGAAACAATGTAGATCCAGATATTCCGGCTAATTTTTGAATGGCTTACGTGAATAATAACGCACGTCAGAGCCACCAAAATAGCGGAGAACCGGACTCCTGCCGTGTCGAGCATGGCACCTAACCCATAGAGACGCTTGATTGCTTTAAATGATTCCCGAGACAAATTAATATATTGTGAGAAAAAAGCGTCTATTGCCGGAAAAGAATCGAATATAAGAGCAGTAGTGCATTGGAATACGGCCACGGCAGTCAAATAGTTGACAATCAGGACAACCGATAGGGTTCCATGAACTTTCCTTATTGTTTCGGCCATGCAGTATGCTCCGCCAACCCAAACCCACATGGATATAATGTATGTTGCATAAACTGTATCCGGCGTATCGTTGTATGTGATGCTTGCCAAGCTGCAGAAAGAG
>CAYTLU010000006.1:0-4992 GCA_964438665.1 uncultured Bacteroides sp. | reverse complement strand
CTCTTCTGCAAGATCGTCAAGGTTCTTCGAACTCAGCTTTATGCCTTTTGATTTGAGGAAGCTGGCAAGCTGTTTACGTGTGTTAGTACCTTTGTCGGGAGCAAAAAGCAATCCGACAGCTGCGCCGGCCAATGCACCGGCAGCTACGGCCAATACGATGTTTAACGGTTTCATTTTTGTTGTTGTTTAAAGATTACAATGTTATAACACATCCATCGGCTAAAAAGATTTGACGTTCCTGCATTTTTTTGCGATCAAGGATGTTTTCACCCGCTAAGTTAACATTTATAATTTAATAAACAAAAAAATTGGGTAATTTTGCAGCTTGATTCAATTCCGGAGATGGCTGCGTCAACGGTTAAAATAGACATGCTTTCGGGCAGTCTCTTCAAAAAGATCCTGCTCTTTGCTCTGCCGCTTCTCGCAAGCGGTGTGCTCCAGCAATCATTCAACGCTATCGATGTGGTTGTTGTAGGTCGCTATTGCTCCCATCAGGCATTGGCCGCCGTAGGAAGCAACGGCCCGGTCATCAACATTCTCATCAACCTGTTTATCGGCATATCTGTCGGAGCGAATGTTGTCATTGCCAACTATATAGGGCATAAAGACAATGATGGGATCAGACGGTCTGTCGCCACCGTGGCGGCAATCGCGCTGGCTAGCGGTGTGCTTCTCATGGTGTTGGGAACATTGCTTACCCGACCGATTCTCGAAGCGATGAACACTCCGGCCGATGTGATCGATCTCGCTTCCACCTATCTGCGGATATTTTTCCTTGGAATGCCGATGATGATGATCTACAATTTCGGCGCAGCCATTTTGCGCAGCATGGGCGACACCCGGAGGCCGTTCTATGCTCTCGTTGTAGGTGGAATTGTCAATGCGTGCCTGAATTTCATACTCGTGGCCTTCTACGGTATGGGGGTTGAAGGCGTTGCCATTGCGACCGTAATCGCCAACACGGTGAATGCCGCATTCATCATCTATTGGCTGACTCGTGAGAATGAGCCGTTTCGCCTCCGGATCTCCAAAATGCGCCTTTACAGCACCCAGACACGCAAAATGCTTCAGATCGGCGTTCCGGCAGGGCTTCAGGGAATGGTATTTTCGGTTGCCAACATCTTTATTCAAAGCGCAATCAACGAATTTGGCTCGAATGCCATAGCCGGTTCGGCTGCGGCCCTGAACTATGAAGTCTATTGCTATTTCATCATGACAGCATTTTGTCAGGCGGCGGTGGCTTTTGTCAGCCAAAACTACGGCGCAGGACAGTATGACCGCTGCCGGCGGGCTTACAGACTTTGTATGGCCATGAGCGTTATTGGCGTAGGCATCGCCAACATCATCATTGCCTGGAAAGCTCATTTTTTCATAAGTTTGTTTTCATCAGATCCCGCCGTAATCGAATTCGGCATGACAAGGCTGCGTTGCGCCCTGCTTTTGCAATTCATAGCGTCAAGCTACGAGATCAGCGGATCTGCGCTTCGCGGGCTGGGATATTCCATGACCCCGATGATCCTGACTGTGTTCGGCACATGCGTATTGCGTCTGGTCTGGATCTACACCGTGTGCGCCCACACAAATGATTTTCCGTTGCTGCTATCGATCTATCCCATAACATGGTTCGTCACCGGCACAGCCGTCGTGATCGCCTACATCCGCATATCGCGCAAACTCTTCGCCAACCCCACCCCAACACGAATATAGCATCAAGCAACTAACACAATGCCATTATATGAGACCCTCGACCCTCCCAAAAGAACAGGGCATTGGGAGAATCAAGAGCCGATGAATGCATTCGGAATCAGTAAGAGGGCATACACGCCCCAACAGATAAGAGTATAAACGAGGATAACTATAAAGTAGCGAAAAGATTTAGATTTAATAATGTTGAACTTGTCGAATACGAAAAGTAGAACGTATCCTATCGCAACATAGATGATGACATAATACCACTGTAAATTCATAATCAAGACTTCTTTAATCACATTGTCTTTGCCGAAAATGTCGTTAATCGGTTTCTTCAAGAATAAACACAGCCTCAACAGGGTTCTCAAAATATTTACAAATTTTGAGAGCAAGCGGTGTTGATGGCATGAAGTGACCCTTTTCAATCGCAACGATAGTCTGACGACTTACACCAACTGCGTCTGCCAATTGTTGCTGAGTAATATTCTTCTCCGCTCGTTCAACCTTTATCCTATTCTTCATTGTCGGTGATTTTATAGTATCGTTGCATCTTCAGTTTGAAGATAACGACGAAAATTATAGGAAGCAGGACAAGGTTGATGATTGCAAAGCTCATGAAATAAATGCCATTTACAAATATTGTTGTTGCCACAAGCAACAGGGTGTATATGTAAAGAGTATTCAAGAGCGAGGCAAGACGTATTGACCTTGTCATTTCATCCTCGATTTTATCACGGGAACATACAATGAACAGACTTCCGAGTGCTATGCCGATTATCGCGGCATCGTTCACTATGGTTTCTATAAGCCCGCTAAAACTTGTCACTGAGAAGAATATCAGACATCCGATCGCAATGGCCGGAACAAAAATTGTCCATCCAACGTATTGGAACTTGTGGGGTAAAAGAAATGTTTTCATTGTCATACAAAATTTCATGCCACAAAAGTAATCAATCCTTTTCATTATGACAAGTATTATTTACAAAAAGTCCATATAACACAACTGAGATAATGTCGTCCATGTATTTGCCAAAGTTATCAACATAAAAGGTGCTTTATCGTACTTTCGCAGCACAGCAAAACACTCTATGGAGAAAAGACGCTTCTATTTATGGCTTACATCCCACGAAAAAATATATTCTGCTCCGGCTATATTAAGTACAACGTCTAATGTCTCTCCTTTTTTCCTCTTTATATTGAAATAGCCTGATATAGATTCGCCAGGATTAATCGTAGTCCTTTTCAGATAACCCTCATTCCGATTTTGTCTTACTTGAAAATTACTTTCTGAAAACGCAGCCATATGTTGGCTTGCAGCTAATTGCGCTTGATAAGCCGCTCCCGCATCATATGTTCTTGTGGTTGAAGTACTGCTTCCATAATATGAGGACGATCCAGAGTATGAGCCATAGACAGAAGCTTGACCATAAAAATACGAACTACCATTATAATTAGAAGTTGTTGTAGAGGTTGAATAACCCGCTTGGGATGCAGCAAGCCCATTTGCAAAACCGACAAGGGCTTCCTCCCACATTTGAGTACGTCTTATTCTTTTATCATATTGCTGAGCCGTCTGGATTTCTAAATTCTTAATTTTCCTTTTTTTATCCGTAAGAATAGCAATAGATTCACTCGGATCAAATTCTATTGGAAAAAATGAATTATTAGTCAAAACGATGTATATTCGATAATACTTTCCATAATCATTGATTTCGCTATTAGTCATAGCAATCATAATACCATCATTGATATAATATGGCCAAGCTACCCCATCTTTATATTCAACTTTTTTACTGTACAAACTTGGTGATTCCCAAACAGGAGTATTATCAGAAATTCTAATTTTTGAGAACAAGCCATTGTCATTTGATACCGTGTAATAATCAGTTTTAGGCTTCCCATATATGTAATCCATCTGTATGCATAACCCATCCTCGGTAAACTCTGTGTACAAACCATGAAGTTGCCCATTCATGAAAGTCGTTCGTAGCTTTATACTACCATTCTCGTAGTAACAAATATATTCACCGTCCTCAACTCCTCTGTTGCGGTAACCTTTTTGTTCAATTTTTCCCGACTTGAAATAGGTTGTCCACGCTCCATGCATTACGGAATTCCTATCATCCTTTGGGTCTAAAGATAAATAACTGCCCTCGCATTGCAACTCTCCGGTTATATAATAATCTCTAAATCGTTTAGTTACTAACGAATCGGTATTTCTTTCTGCAACGCGATAATAGGATGCAAAGTGTGGAGATGCAACACCTTTCCATTCGTTGTCATAATATAATGTATCAAACGCGACCTCCTGGCATAATACACACTGTAAGCAATATGCCAAGATACCTAATAGTAATAGAAATCTTTTCATAATATTAAATTTCACCTTACAGCCCTATTGGCAATTAATCGTTAAGAAACGTGGACTGAATTGCCACACTTTAGAAGATGGTCGTAGGAAACCAAAAGATGAAGATGTAGGAATAGCAGCCCACGCTATGCGTGAGAACCGCTTGCCTCCTTGCATCTTTAAGAAAAGTTCCTACGTTTTCTTCTACAAGTAAAAGCAATACGCTTCTTGTTAATTCGTATGTCTTTGTCAATCGGAGGATTGACATCGCAAAACTACGAATTATTTTTGATTCTAACACTATATTATCCAACATTTTTACCATACAAAGTCTCCAACTACACTCAACTACAAAACTACAAAGTCAACAGGGCAATCTTACTCTCAACAAGGCAACCGCATCAAAATTTCATCGGTTTGATGTTTCCATTATCCGGTTGCGATTTGATGCCCACCCATTATTTGGTAGGGGCGAGGCATGCTTCGCCCGAAATCGGCATCGCTGGGGTGTTGCGGGAATCATTGCGAATGTTATCGCGGGCGGAATCGCGGTCGAAGCATGCCTCGACCGTACCAAATTGAAATAATATCATACCAAATGGGAAAATGTCATGCCAAATGGAAATAACATCAATACCAAATGGATGATTTTACGATCATTAAGAGGATTAAGTGCCGTTGAATGCTCTGATCGAATATGGGAAACTTCATATCAAACAGATGGTTTTAAGGGTGTTGGGCGGGGCGGAGGGCGGAGTGAATTTGAAAAATTTGATGCGGCGGCCCTGCTTTTTTATCCTGTTGGTTAGAAATCTCGCAATTTAATAGTAATTTTGTAATCGATAATTAATTAAGCAATAAATATATGTAACCCCATGAAAAAAATCGTGACAATCGCTTTTGCAGCCTCATGCTTGATCGCATCTGCCACCGCATCCGGTCTGTCAAAAGCC
>CAYTLU010000005.1:0-3987 GCA_964438665.1 uncultured Bacteroides sp. | reverse complement strand
AACTTTAACGTTTCTCTTCTTAGATGCGACTGTCGTTTTTGCCATATTATTCGATTAATTTTTAGCATTCTTCTTATTAGCGACTGTTTTAATACGGCCTTTGCGTTTGCGGGCCTTGTTTTTGGTGCTCTGACCGCGAACCGGAAGCCCGATACGATGACGGATACCGCGATAGCAACCGATATCCATAAGGCGTTTGATGTTAAGCTGAATTTCGCTGCGGAGGTCGCCCTCTACCTTGTAATCACTGCCGATAACCTCACGCACCTTGGCGGCCTGATCATCGGTCCAGTCCATTACTTTAATATCTTTGTCAACGCCAGCCTTCTCAAGAATTGATTTTGCGGCGCTTCGGCCAATGCCGAATATGTAAGTCAAGGCTATCTCACCTCTTTTATTCTGGGGGAGATCAACTCCCACGATACGTACTGCCATATATAATTGACTATTTTTTTTGCAAAATTAATAAAAATTATCCTTGACGCTGTTTAAACTTGGGATTTTTTTTGTTGATAACATAAAGGCGACCTTTACGACGCACAATCTTGCTGTCGGGGGTGCGCTTCTTAACTGAGGCTCTAACTTTCATCTTATTTTGGTTTTATTATTTTTATTACTACTTGTATCTGAACGCTATACGGCCTTTCGATAAGTCGTAAGGTGACATTTCGACACGGACTTTATCGCCGGGAAGAATCTTGATATAATGCATACGCATCTTTCCGGAGATATGCGCGGTTATTTCATGTCCGTTTTCCAACTCGACGCGAAACATCGCGTTCGAAAGAGATTCAACGATCACTCCGTCTTGTTCAATTGCAGCTTGTTTTGCCATGTAAGAATTTCTATTGTATTAAATAAATCTATCCTGAAGGACTTCGGAAACCGGGTCGAACGATGTCAGGATTTCAGCTTTCCCATCAATGACCGCAACGGTGTGCTCATAATGAGCCGACGGCTGACGGTCGCGTGTGCGGCATGTCCATCCGTCTCGTTCGATCACGATGTTCTTGCTTCCCATGTTAATCATCGGTTCGATGGCTATGCACATTCCATTGCGGATAACCGGACCGGTTCCACGACGACCATAGTTGGGGACTTCCGGATCTTCGTGCATTTTTTTCCCGATGCCGTGACCACACATTTCGCGAACAACGCTATAGCCGCGTTTTTCACAATATGTCTGGATGGCGTTGGCGATATCGCCTATACGCTTCCCCTCACGACACGCCTCGATGCCCAGATACAGCGATTCTTTCGTTGTTCGACACAACTGATATGTGGCATCATCGATTTCTCCAACCGGGAATGTGTAGCACATATCGCCATTGAATCCATCGAGTTCGACAACCACATCAGTCCCGACAATGTCACCTTCGCGTAATGCATAGTTTGAGGGAAATCCGTGGACAACCACCTCATTGACCTCACAGCAGACAGCTCCGGGGAAACCGCCATAGCCAAGACATGAAGCCTTGCCGCCATTGTCAGCGATAAATTCGCGGGCAACGGCATCTATCTTATGGGTAGTCACGCCGGGAGTCACCCACTTGGCAATCTCGCCAAGTGTCTGACTCACCAACGTGCATGCCGCACGCATTTTTTCTATTTCTTCCGGTGTCTTAAGATAGATCATTCAATTCTCATTAAAACTTCCAACAGAATCAATAAGCGCTTCCGGTTGTACGGCCTTTGATCTTTCCATCTTTCATCAGACCATCATAGTGGTGCATCATCAGATGGCTTTCAATCTGCTGCAGTGTATCGAGGACAACGCCCACCAAAATGAGCAGGGATGTGCCGCCGAAGAACTGTGCGAAATTCTGGCTGATACCGAAGAAGCGGGCAAAAGCCGGAAGGATCGCTACAACGCCAAGGAAAAGAGATCCCGGCAGGGTGATCCGTGACATGATCGAGTCAAGATATTCAGCAGTCTTTTTGCCCGGCTTAACGCCCGGGATGAAGCCATTGTTGCGCTTCATATCCTCTGCCATCTGAGTCGGACGAACCGTGATAGCGGTATAGAAATATGTGAAAGCAACAATCATCAGGAAATAGACTGTATTATACCAAAAGCCATTGATGTCAGAGAAGGCTGCCATGAAGCCGCTTCCGGTGCCATCGTTTGCAAATCCCGACAACGTGATCGGAACGAACATGATTGCCTGGGCAAAGATGATCGGCATGACTCCGGCTGCATTAACCTTTAAAGGTATATACTGACGGACTCCGCCATACTGCTTGTTGCCGACAATCCGCTTTGCGTATTGAACAGGAACTTTTCGCGTTCCCTGCACAAGAAGCACAGCACCGACAGTAACAGCAAACAGCAACACGATTTCAACAAGGAACATCACGAGACCGCCGGCTGCCATTCCATCACCCGGCAGTCGAGAGATGAATTCAAAGAACAGAGCTTCCGGAAGGCGGGCAATGATACCGACGAGGATGATAAACGAGATACCGTTGCCAATACCACGGTCAGTGATACGCTCGCCAAGCCACATGATGAACATCGACCCTGCAGCCAGAATAATAGTCAGATAGGCTGTTGTCCAGAATCCCATTGTTGCAACTCCGGTAGCATACTGCACCTGCATGCGCAGATTGACCAAATAGGCCGGACCTTGCAGAAGGAGGATGGCCACTGTGAGATAACGCGTGTACTGATTGAGTTTCTGACGACCGCTTTCACCCTCACGCTGCATTTTCTGGAATGAGGGAAGCACCATGCCCAAAAGCTGGATCACAATTGAAGCCGTGATATAGGGCATGATACCGAGGGCGAAAATTGAAGCCTGCGAGAATGCACCGCCGGAGAACATATCCAGCAACTGCATCAGACCGCTGTTGTTGGTGAAATTGGCCAGCGCCTTGAGGTCTTCCGGGCTGATGCCTGGCAGCACCACCTGACAACCCAGACGGTACACCAGCACCAGAAGGAATGTAACGATCAACCTCTTGCGAAGCTCTTCAATCGTCCAAATGTTTTTTAAAGTTCTGAAGAATCTCATCGTTTCTATTAGATTTTAGCGATTGAACCGCCGGCATCAACGATTGCCTTTTCAGCGGCTTTAGAGAAAGCGTTGGCTTCAACTGCCAAAGCGCGGCTAACAGTGCCGTTAGCGAGCACCTTCACCAATTGCTTGCGCGATACAAGACCAGCCGCACGCAACTCTTCCAAGCCAACCTTTTCGAGCTGCTTGGCTTCAGCCAAGGCATCGATCTGAGCAAGGTTGACAGCCTTATATTCCACACGGTTGATATTTTTGAAGCCAAATTTAGGCAAACGACGCTGCAGAGGCATCTGACCGCCTTCGAAACCGATCTTACGGCTATAGCCCGAACGCGATTTCGCACCTTTATGACCGCGAGTTGATGTTCCGCCTTTGCCGGAACCCTGACCGCGACCCACGCGGGTTTTAGAAGTAACAGACCCAACAGCGGGGCGAATAGTATTTAATTCCATAATCTAAGGTCAATTTTTTTGATTGATGTTTAAGCCTCGGTCACTTCAACGAGATGACGGACTCTGTTAACCATACCCATCACAGAGGGAGTGTTTTCTTTCACCACAGTGTGATTCATTTTTCTCAAGCCGAGAGCATCTAGAGTACGTTTCTGCACTTCCGGGCAATTGATACGGCTTTTGATCTGTTTGATTTTTATCTGTGCCATAGTGAGAGATTATTAACCGTTAAACACTTTGTCCACCGAGACACCACGATTCTGGGCAACCTGAGCCGGCGAACGCATTTCGTCGAGCGCAGCGATTGTTGCTTTTACGAGGTTGTGGGGATTGGACGAACCTTTTGATTTTGCAAGCACGTCTGTGATGCCGACGCTTTCAAGGACAGCACGCATAGCGCCACCGGCCTTCACGCCAGTACCGTGGGATGCCGGTTTGAGGATAACGCGTGAGCCGCCGAACTTGGCAACCTGTTCGTGGGGGATTGTTCCCTTATGGACAGGCACACGGATAAGCTT
>CAYTLU010000004.1:0-3298 GCA_964438665.1 uncultured Bacteroides sp. | reverse complement strand
TATGTTAATGTTACGGTCACAACACCTGCCGGCTCGGCGCGTGAGGAATTTCTTGTGAAAGTGGTTGAACCGGCAGCGCCTGTAATTTCTCTGCCGTTGACATCAGAAGCGATAACGATTGCCGTTGGCACGGACTATGTTCTGCATCCCGAGATAAGCAATAGCGAGATTGAGGGGTTTGAGGTCAGATGGACGGTCAACGGAACGGATTCCGGCAATGACATACCGTTTATCTTTAAAGCAACCGAGATAGGGACGTTCAATGTAAGTGTGACGGCACGCAACGCAGAAGGAAGCGATAGCCGTTCGTTTACAATCAATGTGGTGGATAAACTTCCTTATGAGCTGTCATTCCCCACACCATCCTATATGATAGCATCTACCGACCGCTACACGTTTGCCGGTCGGCCTGTTCTTCTTACTCCGCTGACAAGCGGAGATGTTCCGGCTCAGTGGGCATGGAGCGTTGATGGAAAATCTGTCGATTGCGCGGAATCAACGTTTAAGTTCACTCCTGATGCTCCCGGTGAATATACCGTGAATGTGACGGTTGACAACAGCGCAAGCGCAAGTGTCAGGGTGATCTGTGTTGAAGCTACGGAATCATCGCGCTACCGTGCCGCGACCGCATCGAGTTCTGCGGTCTGTGACAAGGTCTATGAATGGATTCCCGCACCGGGGCAGTTTATCGGAGAAACCTCGGTCGGTGGAATGACCGGCAATGAAACGACCCATGAAGCTGCCGTAGCATGGGCTGAAAAACGCCTTGCTGCGAAAAATTATGTTTCACTCGGAGGATTCGGCGGGTATATAATAGTCGGATTCGACCATAGCATATCCAAGAGTGATGGCAATTATGACTTCGCTGTGATGGCAAACGCATTTTTGAATGCATCTTCGGGCGACGGCGGGTCAAATGAGGCGGGAATTGTCTATGTGATGCAGGATGTCAATGGCAATGGCCTTCCGGATGATGAGTGGTATGAACTGCGCGGCTGTGAGACCGGTTACAGCACGACCCGTCAGGACTATGCTGTGACATATTATCGTCCATCGGCTCCAAAAATGAATGTGCAGTGGACCGATAACTACGGCGAGACCGGAACTATTGATTACCTCTCGGCTTTCCACCGTCAGGACTATTATTATCCGGCATGGATTCAGCCGGATTCATATACCCTCCGCGGCACTCGGCTACAGGCGAAGACCACTCAGGATCCTTCGACCGGGTTCTGGGACAACTGGCCGTTTGGCTGGGGCTATGCCGATAACATTGGTTCTGACAATATGGCTGGAGCTGACGGTCTGACCGGAGAAGGACAGCGTAACGGATTCCTCATAGAGAATGCGATGTATGGCGACCTGACCAATATCAATCTTCAATATATTGATTTTGTAAAGGTTCAGACCGGCATCAATTCAAAGGCCGGATGGCTTGGCGAAGTTTCCACTGAGGTGTTCAGCGTTCAGGATTTAAACCTAATGAAATGAGATTAAGAAACAACACTTTTATTTTTTCTGTCATTCTGTTTCATGCAGCTTTTATTATGGGCTGCATGGAATGGGATTACGGAGATGATATGGAGGATTTCAACACCATCGGCAATGGACTTTTCATAACCAACGAGGGCAATTTCCAGTATGGCAACGCAACGCTGTCCTACTACGATCCTACAACCAGTGAAGTCCAGAATGAGGTGTTTTTCCGCGCAAATGGGATGAAACTCGGTGATGTTGCGCAGTCGATGACCATTTATGATAATAAAGGCTGGATCGTTGTCAACAATTCGCATGTGATTTTTGCCATAGACTTGAACACGTTTAAGGTTGTAGGGCATATAGAGGATCTGACCTCTCCGCGCTACATCCATTTTCTGAGCGATGAAAAAGCCTACGTGACCCAGTTGTGGGACAATCGTATTTTTATCATCAATCCAAAGAAATATGAAATCACCGGCTATATTCAAGTGCCGGATATGACAATGGAGAGCGGATCTACGGAACAAATGGTGCAGTATGGAAAATACGTCTATTGCAACTGTTGGAGCTATCAGAACCGCATCATAAAGATTGATACTGAGACAGACAAGGTGGTTGATGAACTGAAAATAGGAATCCAGCCGACATCGCTTGTGATGGATCGGTTCAACAAGATGTGGACTGTTACGGACGGCGGCTACGAGGGTTCGCCTTATGGGCATGAGGCTCCATCGCTTTATCGCATCGATGCCGAGACTTTCACTGTTGAGAAGCAATTCAAGTTCAGTTTCGGCGACTGGCCATCGGAAGTTCAGCTCAACGGCACTCGCGACACGCTCTATTGGATCAACAATGATGTGTGGCGCATGGATGTGAGGGCGGAGCGTGTTCCTGTGCGCCCTTTCCTTGAGTTTAGAGATACGAAATACTACGGACTTACGGTGAATCCTCGTAATAGCGAGGTCTATGTGGCGGATGCGATTGACTATCAGCAGCAGGGAATGATCTATCGCTATTCTCCGGATGGAAAACTGATCGATGAATTTTATGTGGGTATAATCCCGGGTGCATTCTGTTGGAAATGATGAAATTAAAATATATTATAGCATTGTCGGTATTTTCTTTGATTGCGTTGCCTGCGGCATCGCAGTCAAGACGGCATCGCAGTCTGAGCGGAGTCACCGTTACAGCCAAACGTCCGATGAAGGATATCGGTGTGCAGAAAACCACCTTCGACTCTCTTGCGCTAAAGGAAAATATTGCGCTGTCGATGGCCGACATACTGACATTCAATTCCTCGGTTTTTGTCAAGAGTTATGGGCGTGCCACGTTATCGACCGTGGCATTTCGCGGCACTTCGCCAAGTCATACGCAAGTGACGTGGAACGGCATGAAAATCAATAATCCGATGCTTGGCATGACCGATTTTTCCACTATTCCATCCTATTTTATCGATCAGGCTTCGCTGCTGCATGGGACATCTTCGGTCAACGAGACAGGCGGCGGTCTCGGCGGACTTGTAAAACTCGGAACATCGCCTGATGTTCAGGATGGGATTAATGCTCAGTACGTACAGGGAATAGGCTCATTTAAGACGTTCGATGAATTTGCGCGTATAACTTACGGCAACGCTCATTGGCAGTCATCTACGCGCTTTGTCTATTCATCATCGCCGAATGACTATAAGTATGTCAATCATGATAAAAAAGTCTATGTCTATGATGATGACCAGAATATCATCGGGTCATATCACCCGACCGAGAGAAACCGATCGGGATCATTCAAGGACATGCATCTGCTTCAAGAAGTGTATTACAAC
>CAYTLU010000003.1:0-5609 GCA_964438665.1 uncultured Bacteroides sp. | reverse complement strand
AACGAACGCGGCGCCGCAAAAGCGCTGACGGTCGAACAGGGCCGGCGCACCATTGAGGTGACTACCATACACAAGGCCAAGGGGTTAGGTCGCGAAGTGGTGATTGTGCCCTACTGTTCGTGGCCGCTCTCGCCCCGCACGTCGGGCGGCGGGACGATCGTCTGGGCCGCGCCGTCGGAGGAGGGGGCAGAGGAGGGGACGGCCGAGGGGGCGCTGCCGCTGCGCTACCGCAAGGAGATGGCCCGCTCGCAATTCTCCGACGAGTATTTTCGCGAGGAGGTCTACACGTGGATCGACAATGTCAACCTGCTCTACGTGGCCTTGACGCGCGCCAAGGCCGAGTTGCACGTGATGATCCCCGACGTGCGCCCCAACATAGGCGCTTTGGTGCGCGACGCAATCCGCATCGACGGTGACAGGGCCTTGTTGGGCGATTTGGAGGGCCGTGTCGAAGAGACCGCCACCGGCGTCCGCTGTTGCTTCGGGCAGCCGCTGTCACCCGTAAACGGCAATAAAAAGGTGAAAACCGGCAAAAAGCGCCCCGAGCAAGAGCTGGAGATCGAGCACCGCCTGCAAGCGGACTACCCCACCGCTACGGCGCAGTTGAGGTTGCATCTTTCCTACGAGCGTTATTTCGAGGATGCCCCTTCGGGCCTCTCGCCCCGCAGTCACGGCATTCTGCTGCACCGGCTTTTCGAGCAGGCCGCCACCCTCGACGATGTCTATACCGCCCTGAACCGGCAACTTACGGACGGCACTCTCTCGGCCGACGAGGCGGCGGCACTGCGCGAGGCGGTGGACCGCGCCATGCTCGACCCGACGATCCGCGAGTGGTTCTCCGACGATTGGGACGAGGTGCGTGTCGAGAGCGAGATCCTGCCCGCCATAGCCGACGCGGCCCCCCTGCCCGAAAAACTCACCCGCCGTCCGGACCGTGTGATGATCCGCGGTTCGCGTGCCGTGGTGCTCGATTACAAGTTCGGCGATCGGCAAGCCCCCCGCTACCGCCGCCAAATCGCCCTCTATATGGACCTGTTGCGCCAAATGGGCTACACCGAGGTCGAAGGCTGGCTTTGGTACGTTCTTGGCGGCCGCATCGAGCGGGTCGAATAATGCGGCCGGACTTTTTCGGTACTTTGTCTTATGTTTGCCGTACTGTATCCCTACCAGGAGCGCCGGAATGCGCCTCTCGAAGCGTGCACTTACAACATCACTGCTGTGCCTCCTTTCGTTCCCGCACCAGCTCTATGGCCTCTTTTCCGGTCATGCGCTCGATGTCGAGCCGTAACACGGTGACACGGTTGAGGCATTTCGCGATTTCGGCATTGGAGTTTATGCCCGGCGAATATTTCCCGCACAGCAGCAACAACCCCTTCATGATTTCATCCGGAGCGGTCACCCGGCGAATCGTGCCTTTTACGATGACACTGCGGAAATACGATGTAAATTCTTCGGGAATTATCCGGTCTTGACCGACAACGCAGAAAGAGCATCGCGAGTCGGCTTCGATGCAGTCGATCTTATGCCCTTTGACGGCACTGTGAAAATAGATATGACGGTCTGCATCATATACATAGCTTATCGGCACCCCGTATACCCCGCCATCGGCATCGACAAGCGACAACACTCCGTTGGTAGCCGAGTGCAGGATCTCCTTTGCGGCTTCTTCGGGAAGAAGTTGCTTCGAGCGGCGCATTTTCCTTTCCATTATCCTAAAACTTTAAGTCCGACAATCGAGAGAATAAGCGTGGTTAAAAAGAAGATGCGCCAAAAGGTGGCGGGTTCGTGAAAGAAAACAATCCGGTACTTTTCAATGGTCTGTCGGACTATCGGCATAACCCGCCTCATAACTTCCCAACAATCTTTGTTGGCTTGTGCGCATTCTCGTTTATTCATATATTGCTACATACTTCTTTCAAAATCCCTATCATCTCGTTTTCGTGCTCTTGACATTGAGTTTTAATCCAGCTATCATTTGAACTGCTTTGTATTATTTCGCCCATAATACGAAGTTTCAAACTGCCTTTTTCAACTATTTTTCTATACGATTTCATCTTTGACTCCGGTGAAAGATTTGAGAATTTTGAATTTACACTTCGGGACATTATACATAGGTTGCCAAAAGTATCTTTGTCATCCCAAGAATCAAAAGAGCTGTCAGACGGATTTTGCGGATACCAGTGCTCAACAGAGTTACGGAATTCAAATTCAAAATCACTGTATCGGTTTTTGTCCTTCTTCCATAGCATATAATCAAGATAATTGAACACGATATGGGGCGTTGTTACGCCAAGTTTATAATCTCCTCCATCCAAGAAATTCTCCTTGGTTGCCCGTGCCGCTATTTTTTCTGCCTCGCTTATTAATTGTGGATTCTCATCGGGACCAAACAGCCATAGAACAAGCTCGGTTATCCAGTGCATAACTTTGGGGGACGTGTACGACACACGAAGCGCAGATTGAATCATCAAACATTCTTTACTGCGTGGATTATATGTCTTTTCCCATTCATTTTTATACTTCAACTGTGTATTTGAATAATATGCTTTCTTTTTAGATGCCTGCCCAGACGTGTGCAATTCCTTAAGACTCCACTCTCCTTCATTATCTTCACCTGTATATTCACGCTTGATAATGAACCTGTCAAACAAATAACGTGTTTGCAGCAGATGAACAATGAACTTTTTTGCAAAGTTTTCCATGTTGTCCTTGATAGGTTCATCATCTAATGTTCCGCACTTAATCACGTTTTCAAAGTCAGCAATCAATTTCTTGTCATCAAGCAATTCGCCCAAATCCTTTTCCAATGATACATTGTAAATATTCACAAAAACCCGGAGTGCATGAAGTAAGAAGTACGGGTATTCAATGATGCTTTCAAAGCGTATATGAGTATCATCGTCCAGTATGCCATCCACATGGTCAACTTTGAATCCTGGTTTAATGATTTCGCTTATGGTTGCATTATTTTCCAAATCCTCCGCAATATCCAAACAGCCACTATAATTCCCCCATTCATCAGCTGGCCAGCCATTCCACTCTCCACCGAAAATATACTCTCTCTGTGTCCGTGAGAGGTGCATTTGGACATAGCCTGTCATATCGCTGCAAGCATTCCATATTCGTGAAAATAGTTCTTGTTCCTTTCTGCTGTTGAGAAATCTCATGAGCCGGGCTTTAAGGATGTCATGCTGCTCCAATTGTTCTCCGCGAGTATTCATTATCTCGAAGTAACGGTTCAAGTCGGTATGCTCAGGCACTTCTATCCTATAAAGTACCACATTCCGCAAACGGGAAGCGAAATCGTCTATGCTTAATCTTTTATCACTTGCGAACTTTTGACGAATCACCTTTATACCGTTAAGGATAGATAAATCTATATTTTCTTCATAATCAACAAGGAGCTTTTTATCTGTCAGTATCTGTTGAATATTAGAAAGAGTATATTTTGATTTGGAGCGACAGTCAAAAGAGAGTGTCTGTTGCACTTCTCCGTCCAATGCCCCTTCCGATACCAGGTATTGCAACAGAAGGAACAATGTGGTAAGTCGTTGTTGCCCATCAACGACTTCATACGTGTTGGGTCTCCCCTTAACTTTGGACACAACAAGCGATCCGATATAATAGTTCTCGGACGAATTAATGTCGTTAATATCATCAATCAATTGAACAATCTCTTTGTCTTCCCATGCATAGGCTCGCTGGTAACGTGGAATTACATAGTGAGTACTTTTGTCGAATATTGTTTGCTCATCCAGTATTCTTAGTTCTTCTACCATATCAATTGTATCTGTATAGTCGACGAAGTTGTTCATATAATTTATTCCAATTGTCGCTGGCAGCCTTATCGTCTGCTCGCATTTCTATTCTCATACCCGAAATCTCCGTATGCCTGCGAGCATAGGTAATCATTGATATTACAGGTTTTGTATTGCTATATTTATCATTGTCTCCCAGACCAATGGCGTACCGATTAATCGTATCGAAACCCAAATGCTGCATATCAACTCTAATCATCATAGCCCAAGTAAAGAGTTTCTTCACAGCCATGACATCAAAATTGTGAAAACGGTCGTAATAGCAAAGCAGAGCACATAAGAATAGATTTCGTGCATAGTTAAGTCCTGCCGATGACGACTTATAAACCTTATCCAGTTCCTCCGCCGAATCCACATCTTTTTGATTAGTAATAATAATTAACTCTATATCATGAAATTCCGGATTTGTTACGATTTCCTCTTTGATATTATGCAACATCATCATATAGTGTTCAACCATCTCAAAAAAATCACTTCCGGAAATAAATGGTTCTGTCAGCAGAAAGTAAGGCATGGCTTTGTTTGCTCTGTGGGCATAAGTGTAACCATACTTTTCTTCAATACCTTTATAGATGTCTATATCCGCAGAAGTAAAATTACCACATTTTCTGCACTTTGCCCAATTCCATATTGGGAAAAGATACAGGTCGAACAACTCTCTGATTGCCTTCGGATCTTTTGATTCCCATTTCACAACAGCATTTTGAATTTCGTATTTGTCTTTAATTTCTCTAAGATGATAGGCTTTAAGCAAATCATGAGGATACAGAGCGCGACCACGTGTATTTTGGGAGTCGAACAGTTGGAATGCTTCATCAATCTTGTCTACAATAATTACAACAACTTCTAAAATATTGATTAATGCTTTATTGAAACTCCCTTTTGTCATCTCGTCAACAGAGGAAAACCATTCGCTTATTGTTTGGTAATTGTCATGCAGATTCTTTTGTGTAACCTTGTGCTTAAAATTAGCATTCAATAAGTCGCACGTAAAATCCGGGGTAAAATACAATTTCAACAACAGAAAAGAGAGTATACGTTGCTGCCCATCAACTATTTCATATTCATTATTTTCGTTTTTATGCAGTATGACAGTGCCGACACGATACTTGAAGTTCGTGTATCTTAGACTTTCCTCAATGCTCTTTTGTGTGTCAAGAATAAGATCGGTTATATTCTTGTTAGTCCATTTATACGGGCGCTGATAGTCCGGAATGATGAGATTTTTCCTTAACAATTCGTCAACGGACCATATTTGGGGCTTGCCATTCATTATAAATTTGATTGTAATAATTTATTCATAGCCTATTTCCGTTTCATTGTTTGACATTTGCGACGAGTCATTTCTTCAGCAAAAGCCTGTTCGCCATACTCTCTTATGTAACTGATACAAGCCGGACGGTCGGATTTGAAAAGAATCGAGAATACCTTGCCTATAAAATTGGAATAAATCCGGCACTCTTTCACGTCAGAACTGCACGCTGCACACGTATGGCAGCCTTTACCCATAGCACATCGACGGATTTTGCACCAAGTAGCCTTTTCATTCCGATGGCAACCGGGACATCTGCCTGACATAAACTTACGGCAGGCTCCGCAATAAAGTCCACAAGCTGCTATATACTCTTTATTCGCCTCCATAGCGACTGTCTCTAAATGTGTTGGTGAACGAACTCACCATTGATCCAAAGGGTGGCGTCGGTTCCGATGAAACGGAGCAGCACATAATTCGGATCGGTCGGGCCGGCGGGGAAATGGTTGATGTACCAGTCCTGCCACATCTCTTTGCGG
>CAYTLU010000002.1:0-8729 GCA_964438665.1 uncultured Bacteroides sp. | reverse complement strand
AATCTGGTTTGCTACCAGCGCTGCACGAGGCACTTCAATCATCGTGCCTACCTTATACATTACGGTCTGACCTTTTTCCTCAAATACTTTAGCTGCTGTCTGATGGATAACATCTGCCTGATTCTGGATTTCTTTCAAAGAGCCTACCAACGGAATCATGATTTCGGGATGAACGTCAATGCCGCGTGACTTAACTGCAAGAGCAGCTTCAATGATTGCGCGGGTTTGCATTTCGGTGATTTCCGGATAGGTGATACCCAGACGGCATCCACGGTGGCCAAGCATCGGGTTGAATTCTTCAAGAGAATCGACCTTAGCCTTTACTTCTTCGAGAGAAAGCCCCATTTCTGCGGCGAGCTCTTTCTGTGTTGCGGTCTGATGAGGAACGAATTCATGCAATGGGGGATCAAGCAGACGGATCGTCACGCCAAATCCATCCATAGCCTCGAAGATTCCTTCAAAATCGCCACGCTGCATAGGCAGAAGTTTCGCCAATGCCACACGGCGGCCTTCAACATCGCTTGCAAGAATCATTTCGCGTACGGCTTTGATGCGGTCACCTTCGAAGAACATGTGCTCCGTACGGCAGAGACCTATACCCTGAGCACCGAAATGACGTGCCTGTTTTGCATCGCGCGGGCTGTCAGCATTCGTGCGTACGAGCGTTTTTGTATATTTTGAAGCGAGGTTCATGATTGCGCCAAAGTCGCCATCGAGTTCCGGTTCGGCTGTGGGCACTTGTCCGTCATAAACATCACCTGTCGATCCATTCAGAGAAATCCAGTCACCTTCTTTATATACCTGGCCTCCGGTTTCAAGAGTCTTTTCCTTGTAGTCGATGCGGATTTCACCGGCACCGGATACGCAACATTTACCCATACCGCGAGCCACAACAGCTGCGTGTGACGTCATGCCGCCGCGCATTGTCAGAATGCCCTGAGCAACGGCCATACCGCGAAGATCCTCAGGAGATGTTTCGATGCGGACAAGCACAACTTTCTTTTTCTTTTCAGCCCAGGCTTCTGCTTCATCGGCTGAGAATACGATTTGTCCGGTTGCAGCTCCGGGAGATGCGGGAAGACCCTTGGCAACTACTTTTGCACGCTTTAAAGCTGCTTTGTCGAATACCGGGTGAAGAAGTTCATCGAGTTTCTGAGGCTCCATGCGCATAAGGGCGGTCTTTTCATCGATCTCGCCTGCACGCAGAAGATCCATCGCAATTCTTACCATTGCGGCACCGGTGCGCTTTCCGTTACGAGTCTGAAGCATCCAAAGTTTACCGTCCTGGATTGTGAACTCCATGTCCTGCATGTCTTTGTAGTAATCTTCCAGACGATTGGCGATAGCGATAAGCTCAGCAGCGCAATCCGGCATTGATTCTTCGAGTGAAGGATATTTGGAGGCACGTTCTTCCTCGCTGATGCCCTGGAGAGCAGCCCAGCGGCGAGAGCCTTCAACGGTGATCTGTTGCGGCGTACGGATACCGGCAACTACATCTTCGCCCTGTGCGTTGATGAGATATTCGCCATTGAAAATATTTTCTCCGGTTGCAGCATCACGGCTGAACGCAACACCGGTAGCGGAATTGTCGCCCATGTTGCCGTAAACCATAGCCTGCACGTTGACAGCCGTACCCCATTCTTCAGGGATCTGGTTCATTCGGCGATAAAGAATAGCGCGTTCGTTCATCCAGCTGTCAAACACGGCACAAATGCCACCCCATAGCTGTTCCCAAGCCGAATCGGGGAAATCTTTTCCGGTATATTCCTTAACTGCGCCTTTGAAGAGTTTGACAAGCAGCTTCAGGTCATCGACATTAAGCTCTGTGTCCAGTTTAATGCCTTTTTCCTCTTTAACCTTGTCCATGATCTCCTCAAACGGATCGATATCGTTCTTGCTCTTCGGTTTCATGCCAAGAACAACGTCACCATACATCTGCACGAAACGGCGGTAGCTGTCCCATGCAAAGCGAGGATTGCCGCTTTTCTTTGCGAGTGACTCCACGGTTGCATCATTCATGCCGAGATTGAGGACTGTATCCATCATGCCGGGCATAGAGGCGCGCGCGCCTGAACGAACAGAAACCAAAAGCGGGTTTTCCGGATTATTGAATTTGCAGCCGGTCAGAGATTCCACATGTGCAATGGAATCCTTAACGTCTTTTTCAAGACGTTTCACAACTTCATCACGACCATACTGAGTGTATTCCGTACAAACGTCAGTGGTAATGGTAAAACCGGGAGGAACAGGCATGCCCAAAAGGTTCATTTCGGCGAGGTTTGCACCTTTGCCACCAAGGAGATTACGCATCGAGGCATTACCCTCGGCTTTTCCATCTCCAAACGTATAAACTCTTTTCATTTGAAAGGTATTAAAATTAGTAATATTGAATTTTGATTAATAATATTCAGGTGTTGGTATTGCTCTTGGAGAGACCTAGTGCAAAGATAAGACATTAATCTTACATTGAAAAGATTTATGAAGAATTTTCGTGAGATTTGTAATTGTTTATTGTAATTTCAGTAGCTTTGCATATAAATTCAATATTTGAAAAATGGCAAGAAAACGAAAAGAGCTTCCGTTGCTCACTGATATAGAGATATTGGACGTTGCCGCGGAGGGTCAGAGCATAGCGCGGGTGAATGATATGGTTGTTTTCATTCCGTTCGGAGCGCCGGGCGATGTCGCCGATGTAAAGATTGACAGGAAAAAACGTAATTATGCGGAAGGTCATATAGAGCGGCTTAACACACCGTCTCCCATACGTATATCTCCAAAATGTGAACATTTCACGATATGCGGCGGGTGTCGTTGGCAGCATCTCCCCTATCAGTTCCAACTTCGGTGCAAGCAGAAGCAGGTGAAAGACGCATTGGAACGCATTGCCAAAATAGAATTGCCGGAAATATTGCCGATTAAAGGATCACAGCAGATATGGGAATATCGCAACAAAATGGAATACACGTTCAGCAACAAAAAGTGGCTGACATTTGAACAGCTCCGTTCGGGAGAGGAATTCCCCGATCGGGATGCAGCCGGATTTCATATTCCCGGAGCGTTTGACAAGGTCCTTGACATCAACCGGTGCTGTCTGCAAGATGATCTGGGCAATAGAATCCGACTGTTTATAAAACATTATGGTAAATCACACGGATACACATTCTATGATCTTCGTGAGCAGCATGGATTCCTTCGCACATTGATGATTCGCATTGCATCAACCGGTGAAGTCATGGCGGTCATTGTGTTCGGTGAAGATGACAGTAAAGAAATCAATGCGCTTATGCAGGCTGTCAAGGATGAATTCCCCGAAATCACATCGCTGCATTATGTCATAAACACTAAAGTTAATGACACGATTGCAGATCAGGAAATTATTCTGTATAGCGGCCGTCCGTATATCGAGGAGCGGATGGAGGATCTGAAATTCAGAGTCGGCCCGAAATCATTCTATCAGACAAATTCCCGTCAGGCGTATGAACTTTACAAGGTGGTGCGCGATTTTGCTGAACTGACCGGTGACGAACTTGTATATGACTTATATACCGGCACCGGAACGATTGCCAATTTCGTGGCGCAGAAAGCGCAGAAAGTCATCGGCATTGAATATGTGGAGGACGCGATAAAAGATGCACGTATCAATTCGGATGAAAACGGAATACATAACACGCTTTTCTATTCCGGCGATATGAAAGATGTTTTGACAGATGACTTTGTTGCCGAACATGGACGTCCGGATGTAATCATTGTTGATCCGCCACGCGCAGGCCTGCATGGCGATGTTGTCAATGTCATATTGAATGCATCTCCGAAACGGATTGTATATGTCAGCTGCAATCCGGCAACGCAGGCGCGGGATCTGGCTTTATTGGATCAAACGTATAAGGTAGATGCTGTTCAGCCGGTTGATATGTTTCCGCACACCCAGCATGTTGAGAATGTTGTCAAGCTGTCTCTTCGGGAGGCGCGGTAGCGTTTGACAGCATAGAATTGTAATATCGCGGATCTCCCGACACCTCTTTGCCGATATAAGAGGGCAGATCAACCGTCTCGTCAACCTCGTTCAGTTCAATTTCCGCCACCACGAGCCCTTCAAGCGCCCCATGAAATTCGTCGATTTCCCATCGGCCTGAAATGTAGCGAGTTTTGGCGATGCTGCCATGACACTCACATCGCGAAATCATCTCCCGCGCATCCTCAACAGGGATTTCATATTCCCATTCATCACGTGCTATTCCCCGGTTTTTTGTCTTTATGGTCAAAAAAGCTTTGTCGCCATATATCCTGACGCGGACAGTGGCTTCGGGTGCAATGGAAAGATACGATTGCACTATCTCTATTACGCGGCTGCACTCAGACCGATAGCTGTCATTCACCACCAAAAATTTCCGCTCTATTTCTTTTGCCATATCTCGGTTGGTATTTTTACGCAAAATTACGAAAACATTGGTTGGAAAATCCACTAACTCCGAAAAATTTCAATTTTTGCCGAACAAGAGCTATCTTTGCATTGTATAATTAGTGAATTCATGCACAGACACACTTTTGATGATCGAACGAATAATAATAATTGAGAATGCCGATCCTGCCAGTTTCTATGGGGTCAATAATAATAACATGTCGCTGATCCGCAATCTGTTTCCAAAGTTGCGCATGGCGGCACGAGGTTCTGTCATCAAAGTGATTGGTGACGATGCGGAAACCGAAGAATTTGAAAAGAAGATCCATGATCTTGAGAAATATTGCGTTAAATATAATCGTCTGACGGAGGATGTAATTCTTGATGTGATCCGCGGAGAGCAGCCACGGGAGCAGAAAAGTGACGGTGCGATTATATTCGGTGTCAACGGCAAGCCGATATTTGCCCGCACTCCAAACCAACAGAAGTTTGTTGAGATAGTTTCCTCCAATGATCTGACTTTTGCGCTGGGGCCGGCCGGCACCGGCAAAACCTACATAGCGATAGCACTGGCTGTCCGCGCATTGAAAAATAAAGAGGTTCGTAAGATCATTCTGTCGCGTCCGGCTGTCGAAGCCGGCGAGAAGCTGGGATTTCTCCCGGGCGACATGAAGGAAAAGATTGATCCGTATCTTCAACCGCTCTATGATGCATTGGAGGATATGATTCCTGCTGCAAAACTGAAGGAATATATGGATTCAAATGTGATTCAGATTGCGCCTTTGGCTTTTATGCGCGGACGCACGCTGAACGATGCCGTAATCGTACTCGACGAAGCTCAGAACACGACAACGCATCAGATCAAGATGTTTTTGACCAGGCTTGGCATGAATGCAAAGATGATCATAACCGGAGATGCCACACAGATCGATTTGCCGCGAGCCACTACATCCGGACTGCTTCATGCATTAAAAGTCCTGAAAGGCGTTGAAGGGATCGGTAAGATAGAATTTGGCAAAAAAGATATTGTGCGTCATGTGCTTGTACAGCGGATTGTGGAAGCGTATCAGAAATTCGACGAGGCAAACAGTGAAGATCCGCGACGTAATCAGAATAATGAGGACACATCATCGGCAGCAAATGCGTAAAAGATTCTCAGCATTTTTTATTCTGTATCTGGTTTTGTCAATGATGATTGGCGAAAAGGCTTATGCGTACCATCTATCCGGACAGGTCGTTGATTCTTTGTCGCTTGAACCTGTGCCCTATGCATCCGTAATGTTAAAGAGCGCAGGATGGGGCAAGTTGACGGATGCCAACGGTCGGTTTAAGATTGATGAAGCAAAAGCCGGTGATTCCATTGTTGTCTCTGCAATGGGCTATCGGACTCGCACATTCGCGTATGCTCTCGGCAAGAAGAATCTTGTACTGAAGATACCGGCAGACGGCGTCAGGCTTACAGAGGTAGTTGTTCGTCCCCGAAAAGAAAAATACAGCAAAAAAAACAATCCGGCAGTTGATTTTGTCAATAAAATCAGGAATTCGGTGGATCTGACCAACCCGCGACGCAATGATTATTACAGTTTTGATAAATATGAGAGAATAACCATTGCGCTTAACAACATAAATCCCGAGAGTGAAAAGAATCTGATTCTAAAGAAATTCGATTTCCTCCGCAGCCATATTGACACCTCTGAAGTTTCGGGGCGTCCGATTCTGAATATCAGTACGCGTGAAAAGAAATCACGGATTTACTATCGCAAAGATCCCAAAGCCGAAAAGGAATTCATAGAAGGTGTCAGCCAGTCCGGGCTGGATGATTTTCTGGATGAAGAGAATATGAGGATTCTTTATGAGGATTTTTTCAGTGATATTGATTTGTACAACAACGATATCTATCTTCTCCATAATAAATTCGTCAGCCCGCTGTCAAAGATAGGACCGAATTTCTATAAATATTATCTGACCGATACCGTTGATGTCGGGGGAGAACGGTGTATTGAGCTCTCTTTTGTGCCCCACAACTCTCAGTCATTCGGCTTTACCGGAAAAATATTCGTCCCTGTTGCCGACTCCACTATGTTTATTAAAAAGGTGGTTTTGGGCGTTCCTAAAGATATAAACTTGAATTTTATCGAACGAATCTTCATAAGTCAGGATTTTGAAAAAGCTCCTGACGGATCGCGCAATCTTGTCAGAGATGATTTGACGGCAGAGGTAGGCGTCATGACCGGGGTTCAAGGACTCTATTTCCGAAGAAACACGGCATACGGCAGTCATAGCTTCTCGCCGGCAGATGATGGCAACGTATATGAAATTCCCGGAAAATCCAAGATGGAACCGGGCGCAATTACGCGAGATGAGGCTTATTGGAGCAAATCCAGACTGATTCCGATCCGCCAAAGTGAAAAAATGGTTGGAGAGATGACGGATAAGATGCGGACAGTGCCGTTATATTATTGGGGAGAGAAGATAATAAAGATATTCGCTACAGGATACATAAATACATCAAAGGAAAGCAAATTCGACATTGGCCCGGTCAACACGGTGTTCAGCCATAATTCTGTTGAAGGATATAGATTCAGAGCCGGAGGAATGACCACGGCCAATTTGAACAAAAGACTGTTTCTGCGCGGATATGGCGCGTACGGCACAAAAGATCATAAATGGAAGTATGGTGGCGAACTGGAATTCTCTTTTAAAGATAAAAGATACCATCCCAGGGAATTCCCTATCCACGCCCTAAGGCTTTCCCATAAATATGATGTTGACATGCTTGGCCAGCATTACGCATTTACCAATGCCGACAATATGTTCCTATCATTTAAGCGTCAGGAAGATTATCAGATGACTTATCTGCGAACTACAAAATTGGAATATATTCTTGAACTTGAAAACAATTTCTCCCTGACGGCTGCCTTTCAGCATAACCGGCAGGAGGCTTCTCCATATATGAGATTCATTGACGGCTTTGGCAATGACTTCACGCATTATGATGAAACCGGAATTTCCGTTTCTTTGAGATTCGCTCCCGGTGAGAGATTTTATCAGACAAAAACTGCCCGAATTTCCATAACGCCGCAATATCCGGTTGTCGAACTGACACATTTATATTGTCCGAAGCGTTTTATGGGAAACATGTTTGAGATAAACAAAACGGAATTGAGCATCTCGAAGCGTTTTTGGCTTTCAGCATTCGGATATGTTGATGCAATTGTCAAGGGGGGACATCTATGGAGCCGCAGCCCCTACCCTAATTTGTTGATCCCAAATGCCAACTTATCCTACACCATTCAACCTGAGAGCTTTTCGATGATGAACCCGATGGAATTCCTGACAGATTCTTATGCAATGTGGGATCTTACCTACTGGGGCAATGGCGCGATTCTCAATTATATGCCTTTTATAAAAAAACTGAAGCTGAGAGAGGTGTTCTCTTTCAGAGGTATGGTCGGGCATTTGAGCAACCGCAACCGGCCGGAATTCAATGACGAACTGTTTCGCTTTCCCGAAATGGCTCATGCCGAACCGATGAAACGCACTCCATATATGGAAGCAGGAGTCGGACTGGATAATATATTCAAAATCCTGCGTGTTGACTATGTCTGGAGACTGACCTACCGCGACCGGCCTAATATCGACAAAAGCGGTTTGAGGATTGCGCTTCACTTTACTTTCTAAATAGAGTATCGTTGTTTGATTTTTACTAAATTAATAAGTAACTTTGCATGTGATGTTGTGTCTGCGGATTATTGAGACTGCTGCTGCAACAATTTTTATGCACAAATGATAACATTACATTGTAATAAGCTTATTACCAATACGAAATGAAAGTATTAAAATTCGGAGGCACGTCTGTCGGCACGATTGATAGTCTGCAGAACGTTAAATCCATTGTGGAAGGATGCAACGAACAGATCATTGTCGTTGTATCTGCATTGGGAGGCCTGACCGATAAACTGATCTCAACGGCTCATGTCGCCGTTGGAGGTGGTGACTCATATATCCCCGACTATCAGTCTATCGTTGACCGTCATCATGCAATTATTAACGGTATTGTCCCCCAGGAAAAAAGATCCGAGCTGAATATAATTATTGATGCCCTGCTTGAAGAACTTGGCAATATATATAAAGGTGTCAGCCTGATTCGAGATCTGTCACAAAGAACGATAGATATAATTGTCAGCTATGGCGAGCGGATGTCCAGCACCATCATCTCAAGGATTATCAAAGATGCAAAACTGTTTGATTCCAGATATTTCATCAAGACTCTGGATCAGTTCGGCAAGCATGTCCTTGACAATGACGCAACCCAGAAACTTGTTCATGC
>CAYTLU010000001.1:0-2114 GCA_964438665.1 uncultured Bacteroides sp. | reverse complement strand
TGCTCATATAAAGGGCTTTGCGAAATCTTTTCTTTTTGCTTTCCCTTATTTCGGGAGTGCAATTTTTCTGCGGTACAGGCCATCGCCGCAGCACCGACCAATGCCATGATGATGCCCGTCAGTGCCGGCAGATTCGGATGCGTTTCGCCCACCGGGTCGATAACGCCAATTCCGACTAACAGCAGCGTCCCGACAAAGAGGGCAATCGCCGCCGACCATAGAATCCTACGCTGGTGCTGTTTGAAAATGGTCGCCACGACCAACACCACCACAAGCGCACAAATTATCAACAGGGGAACCTTTAACATAGCACTAATCATTTACTTCCCAGTGACCTCCATTGTCTGGACCGACACGTTTAATTTTCTCTTTATTTTTTAACCTACTAATAATTTTTTTTACACCAGCGCTTGAGAGACCCGTAATATTTTGCAACCGGATTATTGTGATGTTGGGATTCTTCTTGATTTCAGACAGAATCATCCGTTCGTTTTTCAGACTACTTTTCAGGCTACTTTCAGTTTCAGTAGACTGTAAGGTTGCGATGTACGGTATCTCAGCGCGATACACATCCTGTTCTTCGATAACAGGTTCCTTGCCATTGGCATAAAGCGGTGTGTATTTGAACATCTTGACCGTACCGCTGCCAAGTTCTTCTACGATACCCATTTGGGAGAACACATTGGCAATCGCAGGGTTCTTGCGATGCGGTTTCAGCGTTTGCAAATTGATAGGACCATACACATACGGTATGTTCCAGTTCTCCGTGACGATGGTGTCTTTATAAATGGTGAAAGTTGCAGGATAGGCGCTACTGTACTCGCGGTGAATGAGCAGATTCAGAGCCACTTCCCGGAGGATTCTGTCGCGCAGGCTGAAACGTTGCATGCCTTCGATATAGGGCTGCTCGGGCAGGTGCTTTTTGATAAACGCCATGATGAGCGGATAGGCCTTTATCAGATTGCAGCGGACAATCTCCCGATCGTCGTACAGTTCTGTGTCGTTGATGCGGCAGAGTAAATCGGTACGGTATGACGGCAGAACGCTGGCAATCGTATGTTGTTTACCGAAAAGCAAAACCGCAGCCAAGGTCAACCCGGACTCTCCAGTTTCGGGGGCAACCTTTATCAGTTCACCGGAGCGCAGGATTTCCTCATTCGACATCGTGAGCCAAGGATGCTGCGCATTGTATGAGCGCACAGCCTTACGTAGTTCAACGAATGTTTCCTGCTCCAGATCCTCCATGCCCAACAGTGGAAAAACTCTGTCTTCCGTGTGCATCTTGCTCTTGCGTATAAATAGGTTTGCTATCTGTTCCGTGCTGCGCAACTCAAAATCTCCATCCTGATTGCGATCGTAAAACACGCCTTTATAACTGTGACCCTGTCCGCTCTCTGGAACATAGAAATAGATAACCTGCTTACCGTCGATCTCCATCGGTTCATAATCCAGATAGAAAGTCGGACGAATCAACTGCGGATTATTCATATCCTTTGCCAAAGTGTCAAGCTGCCCCTGTACCTTATCGGGATTGATTCCGACAACCTTTCTGTTGTTGTTAACGCCCAGCACAATATGCCCGCCCCGACGATTCAAGAATGCACATATCGACTCAAAAACTGAACGGGCAAGACTCTCCTGCGATGTCTTAAACTCAACTTCCGTTCCCTCTTTGGTTGCAATTATTTCTTTCAGTTTTTCTGGTGTCATATTATTTATCATTACGTGATGCAAAATTACACATTATTTTGGATAATCGGTTTTGTGCCAGCATCAAACAATACCTAATGCGGCAAAATCGTCGCTCAGTCGGGCGACTTCGGCAGACAAGGTTTCGGGCAGGAAACGTGCATAAACTTTTTCGGTTACATCTGTGCTGCCGTGTCCGAGCAGGCGGCTGACAACCGACATCGAAAGCCCTTTGTTCAGTGCAAAAACCGCAAAGGTATGGCGGGCAACGTGCATCGACAGGTTGAACGGCAATCCGGCCTGCTCTCCCGCCACGACCAATGACTGGTTGATACACTTGGTTGCATTGTTGCGGGCTTTGTAAAGTGCTTCGGCATCATCGAGGTCGAGGCTCTCTTTGACCAAATCGAAGACATAGCGGCAGC